>NZ_JAELUC010000059.1 GCF_016429155.1 Pedobacter sp. ASV12
CTACTGAGGAGGTGGCAGGTAAACTAAAGATAATTTTCAGGGATAATGGACGCGGGTTTGATAAAAGTATAACAGATGTCAAAGAGATTTTTAAGAAGGGCTATTCCACAACCAACAGCACAGGTTTAGGCTTGTATCACATAAACAGCATAATTCAAAGCTATAAGTGGGATATTGAAGCGAATATAGACAATAAAATCGGCGCAGAATTTATCATAACTGCCAAAAAATGAGATTAGATTATAAAATACTATGGTTTGAAGATGTAGAATCATCTTTCAATGCCAAGAAAAGGCTCGTAAAGCGAGTAGTGGAAAAATTAGGTTTTATCTTTCCCGAACCGCAAAATGAAGTTGATGCTACAAGCATTGATACAATAGATTTTGGGGTTTACGACCTAATTATAGCCGATTTGAACTTAGCAAATGGTGCAAAAGGATCTGCAATCTTAGAATCGATCCGCGACAAAGGTGTTTATACTGAAGTAGTGTTTTATTCATCTGAGGGCGAAGATTATGTTCGGGGCGAGTTAGCCAAATTTCAAATAGATGGCGCATATTGTGCAGATAGGGCTAATGAAGACTTTATTGATAAAGTTGAAAAAGTTATTAACACCACTGTAAAGAAAGTACAAGACCTAAATAATATGCGGGGGCTAATTATGGCCGAAACAAGCGATTTAGATAGCATTATGTCCAGTATAATATCGGCTGTTTTAGAAAAAAACACAGCAGGTATTGGAGACAAGCTTACAGAGTTTATATACCAGAACGTAGGCTCTAAAGTAAAAGAGAAGAAAGATAAGTACGACAGATATACAGGTAAGAGGATAGATAAAATAATAGGAGATAACCTGATGTTTGATGCCTCTCAAAAAATACTCGCGATCCAATTTATAATTGACTCTATCGATCACGAACTTATGGTGCCACATAAAAATAATGTCTTTAGTAGCGACTATACAGTGCTAAAGCAAAAAAGAGACCTCCTTGCCCATGTAATAGAAGTTTATGAGAATGGCAAGAAAAAGTTGAAAAGCGGTAATCGTGAATTAGAATTTACTGATGAGTTTTGTGTGGAGATGAGGGTGAAGATTAAACAACATGGAATAAGTTTGAACCAAATCCTGACTTTAATAGTAGAAACTAACAATACTTAAAATATGGAATCTCTAACTGTACAAGATTTAGATGTTATTCTTGAATCGCTAAAACATACCAGGCATAAATTCGAAAATTACGAATACCCTACGTATGAGTATAAGCAACAAAGAATAAACGAGATTAACGAAGTTATAACCAAAGTCGGCAATCTAAAAAAAGAGCTAATAAATGGGAAGTAGCAATTATGTGTAGCTCAAAATCTATGTAATAAAATTTTAAAATGATAGAGATACAAGATTTAGAAGGTTTGGATTCAAAAGAAATAGTAAATCTCTTACTAGATGTGGGAAAACAACCTTTTGATATTTATATACCAAAAGTAAACGATTATATTTTAGTGAATGGGAGGCAATAGCAACGGATTATTCGTCCTTGGCTTATTCTGACAACTACTATTTAATGTCTCAGGCGAATTTGCATATGAAGCCGTGGAGCCTCAAGATCATGAAAGCATTTCGTTTACAATAAAAGCTATTACTATGCGGATGAAGCCGCAAATTATTTATACGAAATTCAAGAAGGAAAATTAAGGATATTGCTTGCCCATACTTTGTAGAAGTAGAATTTGCCCAAAAGGAGGAAGAATCGGAAAATGACGAACACGAAAATCTGTAAACCTAAAATTATACTTTCGTTTATAGTGCCGTAACCAGTAGGCCACATGCTAATCAATATAAGAGGCTTTAATTTTCGTATTAATCTTTTTACCTCCCTCCAATCAATCTTTCCAGCCTCGTCATCATTTCTTCCTTTTCCTTCAACATACGCTCAAAAAGTGAGATTTTCTCCTCGTGCAATTTCTTTATCTCATCAATTGAATTGATATTAAAAGTACAGTTGTTAGCAAAAGCATTTTCAAATGATCGCTCATTAAAAGTATTTGCAATAATATTCACGGCCTGTTCCTCGTCAAAGTTCTCAAACGCCTCTATGGGTACTTTCAGTATAGCCGATACCTGTTTTAGGATGTCGGTTTCGATGGTTTCCTTCTGTTCGAGGAGCGAAACCTTTTGCTGGTTCCAGTCGGCGCCCAGCTGGTAGGCGAGGGCATCCTGTTTAAGGCCCATCATTTCGCGGAAGCGCTTTACGTTGCGTCCCTGGTGTATGTTTTTTGGGTTGGCGGTGTTAGTCATAAGGCAAATCTAGATTATTTATAGCAGGTAAAATACGGAAATCCGTAATAAATTACAAGGTTGGCGCAGTAAAAAACAGGTGCACCATGTTGCATACCTATGCGCCGTTGCCTTGCTTTGTGCACCTACCTAATATACCTATGAAAAAACCAAACGAAAATGTCCTGGCCGCGCTAGAAGCGCTGCTTGGCGATGCCCGCCCCGGCAGGATGTACCAAAGCCTTACCCGGCTGTTTATAGATTACCTGTTTTACAATGCCAACGGCCTGCCCGTTGATTTTGAAAACATGCTGGACGATTTGGAAAGGCTGCTGCGGTTTTTGGCCATTATAGGCAATGATGAATAGGCAAAGGCCTTGCCAATCCGTGCTTTTACCATTAAGGAATTAAGGCTTATGCCGATCTCTTCCAATGTTGTATCAAAACTGATAAGGTTGTTGAGCTTTGATCAGTCCCTGCGCCTTGGCTTTGGACTCTGGACTTCTGGCTAAACTCAAGCCCGCGTATCGTTGCCGTGGTAAATGCTCAGGTAGCTTTCGTAGCGGCTGGGCTCTATTTCGCCCGCTTCTACGGCCCTGATTACGGCGCAGCCCGGTTCGTTAATGTGGCGGCAGTTGTTAAAGCGGCATTGGTTTAAACGGTCGCGCATTTCTACAAAAAAGTGGCTCAGCTCTTCCTTCTCAATATCAACAATGCCCAGCTCGCGGATGCCCGGCGTATCTATAAGGTAGCCGCCAAAAGGCAGGGCGTGCATTTCGGCAAAGGTGGTGGTGTGCTGGCCCTTGTCGCTCCATTCAGAAACTTCACCCGTTTTGATGTCGAAGCCCGGCAAAATGGCATTGATGAGGCTTGACTTGCCCACGCCCGAATGGCCCGAAAACAGGGTGGTTTTGTCTTTGAGCAAATCCTTGATCTGGTCTACATTAGTACCCTTTAGCGCCGATACCTCGTAGCACGGGTAGCCGATGTTCTCGTAAATGGCCTTGTACTCGGCCAGTATTTCCAGGCCCCTTGGGCTAAACAGGTCGAGCTTGTTGAACACCAGCGAGGTAGGAATGTCGTAGGCTTCGGAGGTAACCAAAAAGCGGTCGATAAAGCCCAGCGAGGTACGTGGCGAGGCCAGCGTAACAATCAGAAAGGCCTGATCCAAATTGGCGGCAATGATTTGCGCCTGCTTGGACAGGTTGATGGATTTGCGGATGATGTAGTTCTTGCGGTCGTGCAGGCGGTCTATAACGCCTGTTTCGGCATTGGGCTCGAGCTCAAAATCGACCTTGTCGCCTACGGCAATCGGATTGGTGGTTTGTATGCCCTTGATCCTGAACTTGCCTTTGATGCGGCAATCGTAGGTTTGGCCGTCTTCGGCATAAACCTGGTACCAGCTTCCAGTTGATTTAATGACTAATCCCTGCATATTGAAGCGTAAAGGTAAGGAAATTTTGTAGGCCTGTAGCTAAATGCCTTATTTTCGCTTTGCAGATGAAAGATAAACCGATGAAATCGAAATATTTAATTGAACCGGCCGTTAAACACGATTATCCCGAACTGATTGCCATTTGGGAAGCAGCTGTTCGTGCTACCCATCATTTTTTAAAGGAAGACGACCTGCAGTTGTTTAAACAGCTCATTTTTGACCAATATTTTGATGCGGTTGATTTGTATGTGGCCAAAGATGCCGAAGGCCGCCTGCAGGGCTTTATGGGTATTGCGGCACATCACCTCGAAATGCTGTTTGTACATCCTGATGCGCATGGCAAAGGGATAGGCAAGCAATTGTTGCGCGAGGCGATTGGCCATTTTGGGGTAACGCATGTAGACGTGAACGAAGACAACCAGCAGGCTTTTGGCTTTTAAGAGCATTTTGGCTTTGAAACCATAAAAAGAAGCGAAACCGACGGCATGGGCAAGCCTTATCCGATTTTGCATTTGGCCTTAAAAACGGCGAGCCCAAAATGCTAAACACCTAAAAATCAAAAAATTTGAAAAAAAATTTGCAAAAACCCTTGACATTGCAAAAAATAATCTCCTACTTTACGGTGTACAAGATACACCAAGACAACAACATGATTTTTAACTCTTCAATTATTACCATTATTACTTCAACAACCGGAAAAACACCGGATGGGGAGATGCTAGTGGTATAACTGAAGCCAAAATATACTAGAAGCGCCCCGGACAACCCGGGGCGCTTTTTTTTTAACCCGTTTTTATGAAAATTTTAAAATTTGGAGGTACTTCCGTAGGTTCTGTAGCCAGCATCAAGGCCCTGCTCGATATTGTTGCACAAGCATGTAAAAACGACGAAAAGCCCATCGTGGTGCTATCGGCTATGAGCGGGGTTACAAACCTCTTAACGGCGATGGCCGAAAAGGCCGCCTTGGGGCAAGCTTATGATGAAGAGCTCAAAGCCATTGAGCAGCGCCACTTTGAATCGGTGCGCGCCTTGTTGCCGGCAGCAGCCCAAAATCCGGTGCTCACCAAACTTAAAATCTGCTTTAACGAGTTGGAAGAGCTGCTGCAGGCTATCTATAACCTGCAAGAGCTGAGCCTGCAGGCCAAAGACCTGGTACTGAGCTACGGCGAGCGCTGCAGCACGCTGATGGTAAGCCATATGGCCAAGCAAAAATTTCCGGAAGCGTTTTTTGTCGATGCCTCGCAACTGATCAAAACCGACAGCAACTTTGGACAGGCCAGGGTAAATAACCGGCTCACCGATTTCTTGGTGAAGGATTTTTATGAACGTCATCAAGACAAGCTCCTTTTCGTAACCGGTTTTATTGCCAGCAACGAAGCCGGTCGAGTAACCACTTTGGGCAGGGGGGGGAGCGATTATACCGCCGCCATTTTGGGCGCCGCCTTAGATGCCGAAGAAATACAGATCTGGACCGACGTAAACGGCATGATGACCGCCGATCCGCGCATGGTAAAGAAGGCCTTTTCGCTAAGCGAATTGAGCTATATCGAAGCCATGGAGCTATCCTACTTCGGGGCCAAGGTTATCTATCCGCCAACAATGACACCGGCTTTCCTCAAAAAGATCCCAATCGTTATTCGCAATACCTTCGAACCCGGTTTTGCGGGCACCTACATCCGCCATGGCGCCAAGCCGTCGGCACTGCCCATCAAAGGCATTTCGTCTATCGACGAGATCAGCATCATTAACCTGGCCGGCAGTGGCATGGTAGGCAAGGCGGGTTTTAGTGGACGGCTGTTTTCCCTGCTGTCGCGAGAGCAGATCAATGTGGTGCTCATTACCCAGTCGTCGTCAGAGCACAGCATTACCTTTGCCGTTAAGCCTGCCGATGCGGTAAAGGCGATACAGCTCATCAGCAAAGAATTTGATTTGGAACTGCAGGCCAAAAAGCTCGATGCCCCTGAAGTAGAAAACGGACTGGCCGTATTGGCCATCGTGGGCGAGAACATGAAGCGCACGCCAGGCATTTCGGGCAAACTGTTCCATGCCTTGGGCCGCAATGGCGTTAATGTACATGCCATTGCCCAAGGCTCGTCAGAATACAATATTTCGGTCATTATTGCCAAAGCCGATCTATCAAAGGCAGTCAACGCCGTGCACGATGCCTTTTATACTTCGCTCAATAAAACCCTGCATATTTTCTGTTTGGGAACCGGGAACATTGGAAAAACCTTGTTTAAGCAATTGCAGGTACAGATGCCTTTTCTGGCCGAAAACAACGACCTGCAGGTGAAGGTAATGGGCATCAGCAATACCCGAAAAATGTTGCTGAGCAGTCAGGGCATTGCACTCGAAAACTGGGAGCAAAGCTTAAACGAACAGGGTGAACAGGCCAATTTGGAAGATTTTGTAGCCCAAATGAAAGCCATGAACCTGCCCAACTGTGTGTTTGTTGACAATACCGCCAGCCCGTTGCCGGTGCCATATTACCAGGGCATTTTCGAATCGAGTATATCGGTAGTTACCTGTAATAAAATTGGTAATTCTTCGAGCTTTGCGCAGTATCAATCCTTCAAAAATACCGCTCGTAAGTATGGAGTTGATTTTTATTACGAAACCAATGTGGGTGCAGGCTTGCCGATTATCAGAACGCTGAAGGATTTGATGACCAGTGGCGATAAAGTGGCGCGCATCGAAGCGATTTTGTCGGGCACCATTTCCTACATCTTCAACCACTTTAAAGGCGATGTGGCTTTCCACGAAGTGGTAAAAGAAGCGCAAGAAAAAGGCTATACCGAGCCCGATCCGCGCGATGATCTGAACGGCCGGGATTTTATGCGCAAAATGCTCATCCTGGCCCGCGATGCCGGTTACGCCTTTGAAGAGCAAGATGTAAAAATTGAAAACATGTTGCCCGAAGCCTGTCTGCAAGCGCCAACCGTGGCCGACTTTTATGCCCAACTAGAGGCCAATGCGGCCTATTTCGAACAATTGAAGGAAGATGCCGAGCAGCAACGCAAAGTATTGCGCTACATTGGCAAGCTCGAAAACGGCAAGGCCGAAATCACCCTGCAAATGGTTGATGAAAACCATCCATTCTTTATGCTTTCGGGCAGCGACAATATTATTTCGTTCACTACAGACCGTTACCAAGAAAGGCCATTGGTGGTAAAAGGGCCCGGTGCAGGTGCCGAGGTAACGGCAGCTGGCGTATTTGCAGACATTATAAACGTAGGAACCAATTAAGGAAATGACACACTTAGAAACTGCACAGGAAATAGCGAAAGCCGTTGATCAGGCCTTCGCCGATTTTGAAAAGATAGACAACGAGGCATGGAATGCTAAGCCAAACCCCGAAAAGTGGTCTAAGAAAGAACTGCTGGGCCATTTGGTTGATAGCGCCAGCAACAACCTGCGCCGTTTGGTGGTAGGCCAGTATGAGCAGGGAACCAAGATCGTTTACCATCAAGATGAATGGGTAGCTTATCAGGATTACCAATCGGCACCGGTTGAAGAGCTTAAAACGCTTTGGTTGTTGCTCAATCGTCAATATGTAAGGGTGATTAAAAACATACCCGAACACAAGCTGCAAAATGTATGCGATACGGGTAAAGGAACGGTAGCCTTACACACGTTGGCTTATTTTATAGAAGATTATCTCGTCCATTTGAACCATCATTTAACCCAAATTCTTAAACAATGATGAAAAAAATTAGAGCATTTGCTTTATCCATGTGCTGTGGCACACAGTACCTGGGTTATTGTATATTTTGAAATAAAAGGCTACGAATTTGCCTAAACTCATGAACCGAAAAATGAAAGAAATAAAAGTATTTGCCCCAGCTACCGTTGCCAATGTGGTTTGTGGCTTTGATGTGCTCGGCTTTGCCGTTAACGAGCCCGGCGACGAGGTGGTTATGCGCTTGGTTGACGAGCCGGGTGTGCGTTTGCTCCAAATTACCGGCGATGAAGGTCGTTTGCCGCTCGATTCGAACAAGAATACGGTAAGCGCCAGCGTGCAGCATTACCTGCAACATTTGAACCGCCCTGATATTGGTGTAGAAATAGAGTTGCACAAAAAAATGCCCATAGGCAGTGGCTTAGGGTCCAGCTCGGCCAGCACCGTGGCGGGTCTTTTTGCCATTAACCAGCTGATGGGCAATTTGCTCACAGCCAAAGCACTGGTGCCTTTTGCCATGAAGGGCGAAGAATTGGCCTGTGGCTATGGCCATGCCGATAATGTAGCACCCGCTTTAATGGGCGGCTTCGTGTTGGTGCGCAGCTACGATCCGCTCGATTTGGTGGCGTTGCCAACACCCAATAACCTGTTCGCTGCCATTGTTTATCCTGAAGTGGACGTGCCCACCAAAGATGCCCGCCAAATGATACGGAGCAAAGTGCTGCTTAAGGATGCCGTAACCCAATGGGGCAATGTAGCCGGACTGGTAGCTGGCCTTTGCCTTAACGATGTGGAACTGGTTGGACGGAGCATGCAGGATGTGCTGGTAGAACCTGTTCGGTCCATCCTCATTCCGGGTTTTGAGCAGTTGCGCGAATTGGCCATGGAAAATGGCGCTTTGGGTTTTGGTATTTCGGGTTCGGGTCCATCGGTTTTTGCCCTAACAACCAATATAGAAACGGCTAAGCAGGTTACCAAGGCACAGCAGCAGCACCTCAATCAGCTAAACATCAACAGCAAGGCTTTCGTATCGGCGGTAAATGCCGAAGGCCCCCGAGTATTATAACTAAGGTGGATGCTTAAAGGGAAAAGCATATACTCTTCACCCTTCAACCCTCAGCCTTCTTACCTTCAACCTTTTCAGACATGAGACTATATTCAACCAACAATAGGGATCTTCGCGTTTCTTTTCAGGAAGCGGTTTTTAACAGCATGCCCAAAGACAAAGGCTTGTATATGCCGGTAGAGATACCCAGACTCGAACAGGCGTTTATCGACAACATCGAACAGTATTCTTTTCAGGAAATTGCCTATAGGGTAGCTTCGGCCTTACTGGGCGATGAAATTCCCTATGCCGATTTGCGCTCGATCATTAACGAAGCCATTAATTTCGATGCGCCAGTGGTCAAGCTCGACAAACAGACTTTTGTCTTGGAGCTTTTTCATGGGCCCTCTTTGGCCTTTAAGGACTTTGGCGCAAGGTTGATGAGCCGCATCATGGGTTATTTTCTCCAAGATGGCGAACAGCTGCTCGATGTATTGGTGGCCACTTCTGGCGATACAGGCGGCGCCGTAGCCTTGGGCTTTTTGGGCGTACCCAATACACGTGTAACCATCCTTTACCCCAAAGGCAAGGTAAGCGATGTACAGGAGTTGCAGTTGACCACCAATGGCCAAAACATCAGGGCTATAAGCATCGATGGTACTTTCGACGATTGCCAGGCGCTGGTTAAACAGGCTTTTGCTAACGAGGAACTCAATGCCAAGTTTAGGCTCACCTCGGCAAATTCGATCAATATTGCCCGATTGGTGCCACAGGCCTTTTATTATTTTAATGCCTATGCGCAACTTAAAAGACAGGGCTTTAGCGAAGTGATTTTTGCCGTGCCTAGCGGCAATTTTGGTAATATTGGTGCCGGCATGCTGGCCTATAAGATGGGCTTGCCCGTTAAGCGGTTCATTGCGGCTACCAATAGCAACGATACGGTGCCACGCTTTCTTGAAACTGGAGTTTATCAAACCAAACCTTCGGTACAAACCTATGCCAACGCCATGGATGTAGGGGCGCCGAGCAACTGGGTACGCATTATGGACTTGTTTAACGGCGATATAGATAAACTTAAGGCCATGCTCAAGGCTTACCGTTTTACCGACGAGGAAACTTTACAAGGTATGGAAGCCATTTTTAAAAAGTACGGCTATATGGCCTGTCCGCATACGGCTATTGCCTGGTTGGCAGTAGAAGCGTATGTACAGGAAAACCCTGAGGATGAAAGTGCCAAGGTTTTTCTTTCAACGGCTCACGCCTGCAAATTTCCGGAAGTATTTCCGGAAGCCATTCGGGAAAAACTTATTTTGCCAGCGCAGCTCGGTTCGTTGCAAGGCAAGGCCAAGCAATACAAAGCATTGGATAGGGATTTTGAAAGTTTTAAGCAATATTTGCTTGGTTATAATTAGGAAGCTAGTTGGATTAGAAATCCAGCGTTATTCGGGTCGGGATTTGTAAATCCCGACCAACCAAGAGCAGCTGTTTAGGAAATAATTTCCCGGCCTTGCTAACTACAGATTTGCAGGCTGTATAAATAAATCAACTTGGCTGATAAGAAATCTAGGTTATCAGGGTTGAAATTTGTAAATCAAGACCAGTCTAAGCGTGTTAGTCGGGAAATATTTTCCCGACTGGATAACTGCGGATTTTCAATCCGTTTTTAGCATAACTGGATTAGAAATCCAGTGCTATTCGGGTCGGGATGGCATATCCCGACCAACGCGTCCGATTTTATTTGATTATATTTAATATATGGCTTTCAAATATCAGATAACAAATCAGGATGGAATTTACTTCATGACTACAACTGTTATAGGTTGGATTGATGCCTTTACCCGAAAAGAACTGGCAGAAGTGGTTATTGATAGCCTTGTTTATTGTCAAAAACATAAAGGGCTTGTTATTTATGCTTGGTGTCTTATGCCAAGTCATCTTCATTTCATCGGCAGTGTTGGCGAAGGCAAAAAACTATCGGATGTGATCAGGGATTTCAAAAAGTTTACCTCAAAGCGGATAATCAGCACCATTAAAGAAATTAACGAAAGTAGAGATTGGATGCTGAATAAATTTCAGTTTGCGGCAAAAATACACCCCAAAAATGAAGAATTTAAATTTTGGCAAGATGGATTTCATCCTATTGAACTCTTTAGCCCAGAATTTGCAATTCAGAAACTAAATTACCTCCATCAAAACCCTGTGCAGAGTGGCTTGGTTGCGTTGCCTGAGTATTACCTATACAGTTCGGCTAGCAACTATGCTGGCGAATTAGGATTGATTGATGTAGTTTATTTGATCTAGCTTATTAATAAGCTGTATAACTAGATTAGAAATCCAGCTTTATCTGGGTCGGGATTTGTAAATCCCGACCAACCCGGCTAGTCGGGAAATGCTTTCCCGACTTTGCTAGCTGTGGATTTTCAATCCGCTTGGGACAGCCTACCCGGCAAAACTAATTAAAAGTCACTTCCACTTGTCCAATCCGTTCCAGTATTCGGTGGCATAAGCCTTCACGCTGGCCGGCAACTGCTGGAAATTGGCGCTGTAGATTGTGATTTTGTCCTTGGTTTCCGATATCGTATAGCTATCGTTTTTGTAAAACAGCAAGAGATTGACCGCCAGTTGTTTTTGCATGGAAGCATCATGCAGGCTATAAACAAACAAAGCTTCTACCTGCTTGTCTTGGTCGGCATCAAAAAAAGCCTTTCTGTTTTGCCAAATACTGATCGCTCCAGGGGCGCTGATTGTCTTTTCCTGGACCAGCTTCCATTGCTCGTTGGTTTTGCTGAATTTTTGGAAAAACAGCGTATCGGGGTTGCTCCCTTGGCCCACTTTCGAAAAAAGAAAGATATTTTTGCTGTTCGCATCATCAACACGGTCGGCCATCATCGCCCTGCTGCCTTTAAATTTAAAGGGAGCCCCTTTAAGGCTTTCTGCCGAAATGGGACTAACCGAAATCTGCGCATGGGCGAAGTGGAAGAGAAAAACAGCAAACAGCAAAGAGAGGGTAACCTTCATGGGCGATATAGCTTATAAACACGTAAACCTATAAACGCCTAAACAGCTGGTTTTGTGTTTGGTTCCAAATAAAAAATCCCAACAGCATTTTTAAGCCATTGGGATTTTGTGATGTCGGATACAAAGATCCGGGCCTAGAATACGGCCCTCGCAATTTTTTGTGTCTGTTCTGGCCTGCCCATGGTATAAAAGTGCAATACTGGAGCACCAAATTCAATCAGCTCTTTGCATTGCTTGATCATAAACTCGGTGCCGATTTCCTTGACTTCGGCAGTGGATTTGGCATGCGAAACGGCATCGCTCAAATCCTCAGGCAAATCGATATGGAATATTTTGGGCAAGGCAACGAGTTGCTTGGCATTACTGATGGGCTTTAGGCCTGGGATAATCGGTACGTTAATACCATTCTCCCTGCATTTGTTGACGAAGTCAAAATACTTCTGGTTGTCGAAAAACATCTGTGTTACGATAAACTCGGCCCCCATGTCTACCTTTTTCTTCAAATATTTGAAGTCGGCATTCAAGTTTGGTGCTTCAAAATGCTTTTCAGGGTAGCCCGCTACGCCAATACAAAAATCGCTTTTGTAGGTTTCTACATCTTCGTGCAAAAACTTGCCTTCGTTATGGTTTTTGATATGCTGGATCAGGTCTGTTGCATAACAGTGTCCGCCTGGTGTAGGGATAAAGGTCGACTCGGCCTGTCTCGAATCGCCACGCAGGGCCAAGACATTGTCGATGCCCAAAAACTGCAGGTCGATCAATGCGTTTTCGGTCTCTTCCTTGGTAAAGCCACCGCAAATGAGGTGTGGCACCGCATCTATCTTGTATTTGTTGATGATGGCTGCACAAATGGCAATGGTACCCGGACGCTTACGGTAAGAAACTTTTTGCAGCAACCCGTTGTCGAGCTCTTTATAGATGTAATCTTCCCTTAACGAAGTAACGTCAATAAACGGCGGATTAAATTCAAGCAAGGGGTCAATGGCATCGTACACCCACTGAATGCTCTGCCCTTTAACCGGGGGCAGGAGCTCGAATGAAAAAAGAGGTTTTCCCTTTGCGTTTTTAATATGTTCGGTAATTTTCATTTTAAGTTATAAAGTTGCGAGTTGCAAGTTATGGGTTGAGTGTAATTTACAATGATTTTTGAGATAGCTGTTGGTAATATTTAATAAAGCCATGCAGGAGTTTGCGTGTAGTTTCAAGTTTTGAAAGCAGGGTCGCTAGAAATGCTTCACTCATAAATCCTAAGTCAAAGGCGAGATATAATTGCGTTTCGATTTCATAAATGGAGCCTCTCGCTACAAAGAAGAACTGAATGCTGTCTTTTGGATGGTTTCGCCCGCATCCTTCAGCAATATTTGAAGGGACAGATACCGCGGCTCTTCTGATTTGGCTAGTTAACCCAAATTTTTCTTCACCTGGAAAATTAGCGGAAACTAAATAGATCTCCTTTGAAAGTACTCTTGCTTCTTTCCAAACATCTAATTCAGTATAAGATTTAATTTCCTTGCTCATTTTCTATTAGCTTCTAATCCTCCAACTCATAACTCACCGCCCGTAGCCCATAACTCACAACCCGTAACTTATAGCTTACAACCCATAACTCACATTCCATAGGCCAAATTCGGCGCAAGCCATCTTTCTGCCTCTGCTAAAGGCATGTTTTTTCTAAGGGCATATTCCTCTACTTGGTCTTTGGTAATCTTGCCCAAACCAAAATAACGCGATTGTGGGTGCGAGAAATAAAATCCGCTTACCGCCGCCGCCGGATACATGGCAAAGCTTTCGGTTAGCCTTAATCCGATTTTGTTTTCGGCATCCAGCAGGTTAAACAAGGTCTCCTTCTCGGTATGGTCTGGACAAGCCGGATAGCCCGGTGCCGGGCGAATACCTGCATAAGCTTCCTTAATCAAGTCTTGGTTGTCCAAGTTTTCATCTTTGGCATAGCCCCAGTATTCTTTTCTTACCAGTTCGTGCATGCGTTCGGCAAAAGCTTCGGCTAAACGATCGGCCAATGCCTTGGCCATGATGCTGTTATAATCGTCGTGGTTCTGCTCAAACTCGGCCACCAGCTCGTCGCAACCGATGCCGGCCGTTACGGCAAAGCCACCAAAATAATCCTGCACGCCACTTTCTTTTGGCGCAACGAAATCAGACAGGGCATAATAAGGCTCTCCAGCTACTTTTTCGGCTTGCTGGCGCAGGGTATGGATAGTGACCAGTTCACCGTTTTCAGCTTTCAATTGTGGGTCGGCTGCCAATTGTGAACCGCCAACTGTTAACTGGATGTCGTCTCCAACCGAATTGGCTGGCCAAAACCCGATTACGCCCTTGGCAGTGAGCAGTTTTTCGTCTAAAATACGTTTCAATAGCACTTGGGCATCGTTGTATAGCTTTTGTGCTTCGTCGCCAATGGTTTTATCGTTGAAGATTTTCGGGTAACTGCCCCGCAGTTCCCAGGTATGGAAAAACGGTGTCCAATCGATGTAAGGGACCAAATCTGCCAAAGGATAATCTTCAAAAACACGGGTTCCGGTAAAGGTTGGAGCAGGCGCTACCTGATCCAAATCAATCTGGAATTTATCGGCACGTGCTTCTTCAATATTTTTATAGCGTTTATCCGAACGTTTGTTCAAATGCGCTTCACGGGCTTTGTCGTATTCGGCTCTGATGCCGGCAATGTACTCGCCACGGGTTTCTTGGTTCATTAAGGTGCTGCAAACCGTAACGCTACGCGAAGCATCGAGTACGTGGATGGCTGGACCACTATAATTGGGCGCAATTTTTACGGCGGCGTGAATGCGCGAAGTGGTAGCGCCACCCACGATCAGCGGAATGGTGAAGCCTTCACGCTCCATTTCTTTCGCGAAATGCACCATTTCGTCCAACGAAGGTGTAATCAAGCCACTTAAACCAATAATATCTGCATTGATTTCCCTGGCTTTTTTAATGATTTCCTGCGCAGGAACCATCACACCCATGTCTACAATTTCGAAGTTGTTGCAGGCCAATACTACACCTACAATGTTTTTGCCGATATCGTGCACATCGCCTTTTACAGTGGCCATCAGTACTTTGCCCGCCGATGAGCTTTGGTTGCCATCAGGGTTGGCCAATTTCTCGGCTTCAATGTAAGGCAATAAAATAGCTACTGCTTTTTTCATGACCCTGGCCGATTTCACGACCTGTGGCAAGAACATTTTGCCTGCGCCAAATAGGTCGCCCACGATGTTCATGCCGTCCATTAAAGGCCCCTCGATCACGTGCAAGGGACGCGGATATTTCAACCGGGCTTCTTCCACGTCTTCGTCCAAGTATTCGATGATGCCTTTGACCAGGGCATGCGATAACCTTTCTTCAACTGTGCCTTTGCGCCAGGTTTCGTCTTTTACAACCGCCTTGCCTTTGTTTTTTACGGTTTCGGCAAATTCTACCAAACGCTCGGTAGCATCGGGCCTGCGGTTCAGCAATACATCTTCTACTCTTTCTAACAGCTCGGGCTCAATTTCCTGGTATACTTCCAGCATCCCTGCATTAACAATGCCCATATCCAAGCCAGCTTTAATGGCATGGAACAAAAAGGCAGAGTGCATGGCTTCGCGAACCACATTATTGCCCCTAAACGAGAAAGAAATGTTAGAAACACCGCCGCTCACTTTGGCGTAAGGCAGGTTTTCCTTGATCCAGCGGGTGGCGTTGATAAAATCGACGGCATAGTTGTTATGCTCTTCCAAACCCGTGGCAACGGTTAAAATATTAGGGTCGAAGATGATGTCTTGGGGTGGAAAATCCAGTTCGTTGACCAAGATATCATAGCTTCTTTTACAGATTTCAATCCTACGTTCGTAGTTGTCAGCCTGGCCTTGTTCATCGAAGGCCATCACTACTACAGCCGCGCCATAACGCATAATTTTGCGGGCACTCTCTTTAAACTTTTCCTCGCCTTCTTTGAGCGAAATGGAGTTGACGATGCCCTTGCCTTGCAAACATTTTAAGCCGTTTTCAATAACCGACCATTTAGACGAATCGACCATGATGGGCAGTTTGGCAATATCGGGTTCGGAAGCTATAAGGTTGAGGAACTTGGTCATCGCCGCTTCCGAATCAAGCATGCCTTCGTCCATGTTCACATCGATAACCTGTGCCCCGCCCTCTACCTGCTGGCGCGCTACGGTCAGGGCGGCCTCATAATCGCCACCCAAAATAAGCTTGGAGAACTTGGGAGAGCCGGTAATGTTAGTGCGTTCGCCCACGTTCACAAAAATGCTTTCGGGGGTAATGGTAACCGGTTCTAAGCCGCTCAAGCGCATATAAGGTTCAAGCGTTGGGATTTTTCGCGGCGAAGCTTTGCTGGCTTTCTCGGCAATGCAGCCAATGTGGTCTGGCGTAGTGCCACAGCAACCGCCAACGATATTTACAAATCCAGAGGTAATGAAATCATCAACCAAATGTGCGGTTTCGTGAGGCATTTCGTCGTAGGCCCCAAATTCATTAGGCAAACCCGCATTGGGGTAGGCCGAAACGTAGCAGTTTGCTTTGGCGGCCAGCTCTTCGATGTGCGGGCGCATTTCTTTGGCGCCCAGGGCACAGTTAAAGCCAATGCTCAAAGGCTGGGCATGGCTAACCGAATTGAGGAAAGCCTCTGCGGTTTGGCCCGAAAGCGTTCTTCCCGAAGCGTCGGTAATGGTACCCGAAATCATGATTTCGAGCTTACGGCCAATTACTTCTTCATATTGTTTAATGGCCGCAATAGCTACTTTGGCATTTAGCGTATCAAATATGGTTTCGATCAGCAATACATCTGAGCCGCCATCAACCAAGCCGCGGATCTGTTCGTAATAGGCATCAAACAACTGGTCGTAGGTAATGGCCCTAAAGCCCGGGTCGTTTACATCAGGCGAAAGCGAAAGCGTACGGTTGGTAGGGCCAATGGCTCCGGCTACAAAGCATTGCTTACCCGGATTTTTGGCCATAAACTCTTGAACAGCCTCTTTAGCTACGCGGGCACCTTCAAAACTCAGTTCGTAAGAAAGGTCTTCCATCTGGTAGTCGGCCATAGAAATGCGCTGCGTACTAAAGGTATTGGTTTCGATGATATCGGCACCAGCCTGCAGATACTCAAGGTGTATTTCCTTGATAATATCGGGACGGGTGATGTTCAGCAAATCGTTATTGCCTTTTACATCGCAGGGGTGATTGGCAAAACGTTCGCCCCTAAAGTCTTCTTCGGTTAAAACGTAGCGCTGTATCATTGTGCCCATGGCACCGTCTATGATTAAAATTCGCTTCTCTAATTCTTCTCTAATGTTCATCTAGTATGGCGTATTGAGATAAGCGTATAGCGTTAATAGCCATGCATCGCTTTACGCAATACGCTATACTCATATCTATGTAGGCTTATCTCGAAAAGTCGGGCTATAGGTTGACTTTAACTTATCTTTTCCTGATTGCTCAGGATAGAATTTAGCACCTTGTTAGCACAGGTTGCTAAGACTTCGCAGGGTCTAATCCCTCCATCTTTCTGAATAAGCGGTACAAAAATGCAACAATGCCACATCAATTCCAAAAATATCGCGCTTAAACCAAATAAAATTACAAAGGCCATGCAAATGTGCACGGCCTTCGATATAATGTTTTGGATTTACGATTGTAGGTTTACGATTTTAGATTGCCATAAAGCCCGACTCATATGTTCTATTTCCTGCTACCGAATATGCGTAATAGGAAAAGAAAGATGTTCAAGAAATCCAGGTACAAAGTCAAAGCAGACATGATTGCCAATTTTTTAGTATCGGTAACTGCAAGCTGTTCGCCGTTTTCTTCAATGCCCATGCCAATTCTTTTGATTTTCTGTACGTCAAAGGCGGTTAAGGCCGTAAAAATGGCAACGCCGAAGAAGCTCATGATATAGTCAAACTGCGAACTGCCGATAAACATATTGATTACGCTGGCAATGATCAGCCCGATTACACCTGCCATTAGTATGGGGCCAAATTTGCTTAAATCGGTGTTGGTAGTATAGCCCATAATTGCCATTACCCCAAATATGCCGCTTGCCGCAGCAAAACAGCCTACTACAGAGCCTAAATTGTAAACAACCAAAATAAAGCTTAAGCTGATGCCAAGTAATGTTGAAAACAGGATGAAAATGCCAACCAAAGCGCTAAACGATAGCCTATTAAAGCCGGCGCCCATGATTAATACCAAAGCTAATGGTGCAAACATGGCTACGGTGCCCAATAGATTTCTTTTTCCTGTTAGGGGGTCGAATAAGTACGATTGTGCTTCGGCCGATGCGCTGATGAAGTATGCCGCAAGCGTAGAAATCGCCAAGGCCACAAACATCCAAAGGAAAACGTTGGCAAAGAATTTTTTAGCAACCGATCGCTCTTGTACAAAGACCGAATTGTCTTGATATTGATAATTTTGTTGTTCCATGTTTTTTGGTTTAAAAATATGTTGTGTTAAAAATACGGTTTTAATTTAACCTTTTTGTCAGCAGTTCGTCCACTTTTTTGTAAAACTGCAAAGGTTTGAGCTTCCGCCAGTGCAATTCGTCGAGCTCGCCGCCAAAATTGATGTAGTAATCGATGCCATGGTCGCGGAATTCGCGGATTACATGCTGGTTAAAGTTGATGCCGGCAATCCAGCCGTCTTCCACATCCTGAAACCATTCTTCGTAATAGCTGTCGTCGGAAGCATGGAAGTTCAGCACGTTTTCACCAATCAGGATAAATTTGTTGATGCCTTCCTGGATCATGAGCTCAATGATTTCCCTTTTCAGCATCATGATGTCGTTGTGCAGCGTATCGTTCCATTCGCCCATCATCTCGATCATGGCATAGCCCCTTTCGTAATCGGCATACAGCACTTTGAGGTACAGGGTAGGCGAGCCAAAAGTGTCCCATTGCGGATGGATCAGGAAATTGTAAAGCTGCTTGTCGAAATAGAATTCGGAGTATTCGGTATTGAAAAACGGCGAACGCTCATCTTCTGCAGCGATATAATCGTCGCGCCACAAATAAAAAGGTTCTATTTCGTGCATAAGGAGATTTTAGATTTTAGATTGACGATTTCAGATTACGATTTCAGCTTACAACAACAGTCAATCTAAAATCCAAACTCGTAACTATTTTTTATTGGCTTCAACTGCCTTGCGTACGCTTCCGTACCTGTTCAGCAGATCGGCGGCCTGGTCGTGGTCAATGTGCAGTTCGTCCATCACCATTTGCGTGCCTCTATCCACCAGCTTATGGTTGGTTAACTGCATATCTACCATTTTATTGCCCTTTACACGGCCCAAACGGATCATTACCGTGGTGCTGAGCATGTTCAAGACCAGTTTTTGGGCCGTCCCCGATTTCATGCGTGTAGACCCGGTCAAAAATTCAGGCCCTACCACTACCTCCACCGGAAAATCTGATTCGGCCACAATCGGACCACCTTCATTGCAAACAATGCATCCGGTTAAGATGCCGTGCTGGCGGGCAGTGTTTAAGCCCCCCACTACATAAGGCGTGGTACCCGAAGCGGCCAAGCCTACCAACGAATCCTTTTCGTTGATGTGATATTCCTGCAGGTCTATCCAGGCCTGTTTGTCGTCGTCTTCGGCAAACTCTACGGCCTTGCGGATAGCCGAATCGCCACCAGCAATGATGCCTACCACTTGATCGAACGGTACGCCGAACGTAGGAGGGCACTCAGAAGCATCAACTACGCCCAAACGGCCGCTGGTGCCAGCGCCAATGTAAAACAAACGGCCGCCTTTCAGCATCCTTTCGGCAATGGCAGTGGCCAGTTTTTCAATTTGTGGCAGTGCTTTCTCTACGGCAAGGGGAACTAGCTTATCTTCGTTGTTTATTCCTTTCAAAATTTCTAAAACCGACATTTGGTCAATGTTGTGGTATTTAGATTCTTGTTCGGTTACTCTGTTCATGGATTTCATTTGAGGTAAAGTTCGTTAATTTTCAAATTAACAGGAAATATTTGCGTAAATCCATACAATTTTAGAGAGAAGATTACGCCCCTGCAAATATTTGCGGCAAAATATTCGAAAAACTAAAATGTTGTGGGCTTTGTTCTTTCATTAAGGCGCTAATTTTCATAACTTTGTGCTGTTGCTGCGTAATGAAAAAGAATACTCGTTTTAATGTCTTTATTGCTGTTACCTATTCCGTTACCTTAATAGGAGGGATGTACTTGGGCTTTAAGTTTTTAAAAGACCAAGGCTTTCAGGTACGGCAAGACAAGCGTTACGTTGACAACAATGCAAGAAAAGTTGAGGATATCATTCATATCATCAATAAAAACTACGTAGACGAGGTAAATGCCGACAGCCTGCAGCACCTGCCCATCGATAGCTTGCTGCATCAGCTAGACCCGCACAGCAGCTACCTGCCACCAGCCAAGGCCGATGAACTGGCCGAAACCCTGGAAGGCAATTTTGAAGGCATTGGCGTAGAATATTATATCCTTAACGATACCCTTTTGGTAACCAATGTGCTTAAAGACGGACCGGCATTTTTGGCCGGCATCAAGCAAGGCGATAAGATTTTAAAAGTAGACAGTACCAATGTAAGCGGCCATTCGTTGCCCCGCTCCCAAATGATGGGCAAAATTAGAGGCAAAAAAGGCACACCTGTGCAGATTACCTTGTTGCATGCCGGAAATACCACCCCAGCCATGCTTACCATCAAAAGAGGCCGGGTAGAAGTCAGCAGCGTTGATGCCGCTTACATGCTGAACAATGACGCGGCCTATATCCGCATCAGCAAGTTTGGCGCCAATACCGACGAAGACTTTGTGAATGCCATTCGCTCACTAAAGGCCAAAGGCATGAAAAAATTGGTACTCGATTTACGTGACAATGGCGGAGGCTACCTCAATGCGGCAACCGGCTTGGCCAACCAGTTTTTGCCGGAAAATAAATTGATCGTGTATACCGAAGGCAAGCACGAGCCCCGCACCGATTATTTTGCAACGGGTGGTGGCGAATTTGAACAAGGCAAGCTGGCAGTGCTGATTAACGAAAATTCTGCCTCGGCGAGCGAAATTTTTGCAGGGGCTATGCAAGATTTGGATCGAGGTATTATCGTCGGGCGCCGTTCGTTTGGCAAAGGACTGGTACAAGAACAGTTTGCTTTTGAAGATGGCTCGGCACTTAACCTGACCATAGCCCGGTATTATACCCCATTGGGACGAAGCATTCAAAAATCGTACAAAAAGGGTTATGCCGCCTACCAGCATGAATTGGAAGACCGTTACAACGATGGCGAGCTGACCGCAAAAAATGCGAAACAGAAAGACAGCCTTCAAAAAATCAATGCCTATGTAACGCCGAGTGGCAAAAAGGTATTTGGTGGGGGCGGCATACAGCCCGATGTATACGTAAAGCTCGATACAATGGGCTACAACAAATTTTACAGCACCTTGGTACAGAAAAAAGTGCTGATCGATTTTGTATTTGATGTGTTGGCCGATCGGTATACGCCAAGTTACCTGTCGCAAAACCTGAATGTTTTTACCATTAACGATGCCGATTACAAAGACCTGCTCAAGTATATCCAATCGAAAAACGTGGTCATCGATCCCAAACAATTGTTGGCTTCGAAGCAGGTTATCTACAACGACCTGAAAGTGATGTTGTACAAATACCACCTCGGCGATATAGGCTATTACAAGGCGCATAACCTGACCGATAATGTGGTAAAGCAGGCGCTGGTTAGTTTGCAATAGGTAGCGCCTAGTGGGGCAAGCTTTAAAATGCTGTATTGGATGGAGTAGCAATAAATCTGTCCTTTGTTCAAAGCAACTGGCCAAATCATAATAGGTAAGGTCTAAGCTTTAGTAGTTGTTTTGGTTTTTTATTTTGAATTGTTTTTTATTTCGGAATAATATTCTAAAATTAACATTTTAATTGAAATTTAATTTCATTAGGGCTAGTTTTGTAGCTCAATCTACAAGCAATGCACCTTAGTTCCCTATCTCCGGCCGATAGCCAAATCTTAGCCGATCTGCTGGCACAGGTTAAAGAAAACACCCAGAATTTTATGGGCTATCCTGTTTCAAAGGATTTCGATTTTGAAGAGCTGATGCCTTTTCTCAGCTATCCGATGAACAACCTCGGCGATCCTTTTGTAGCCTCTACTTATGCGGTCGATTCGAGGGCGATGGAAAGAGAGGTTGTTCGGTTTTTTGCCTCCTTGTTCAGGGCACATGACGACGATTGGTGGGGCTATGTTACCAATGGAGGTTCTGAGGGTAACCTGTACGGACTATACTTGGCAAGGGAGCTTCATCCTAAGGCCATGGTTTACTATTCTGAATCGACCCACTACAGCGTGCAGAAAAACCTGCACCTGCTCAATATGCCCAATATTGTCATCAGCGCGCAGGCCAATGGCGAAATCGATTACCACGATTTGGAAAATACCATCGGGATGAACCGCCAAACGCCGGTTATCATCATGGCCAACATCGGTACCACCATGACCGAAGCCCGCGACGATATTGCCAAAATCAAGGCCATTTTAAAGAAGCTGGCCATTAAAAACTTCTATATCCATGCCGACGGAGCCTTGTCGGGTAGTTACAGCGCTTTTATCGAGCCTCGTCCGGCTTTTGATTTTGCCGATGGAGCCGATAGCATTGCCATTAGCGGGCACAAGTTTTTTGGCTCGCCCATGCCATGTGGAGTAGTGGTAGTTAAAAAATCGAACCGTAACCGCATTGCCCGTGCTATCGATTATATTGGAAGCATCGATACCACCATTACGGGCTCGCGCAATGGCCACAGTCCGCTGTTTTTATGGTATACCTTAAAGAAACATGGCATTGAAGGCCTGAAAAAACGTGCCCAACACAGCTTGGCGGTAGCCGAATATGCTTTGGCTAAGTTTAAGGAAATCGGTTTGGCTGCATGGCGAAACCCCAATGCCATTACCGTTAATTTTCCCGAACCAGATCCGGCGATTAGGCAAAAATGGCAATTAGCCTCCGAAAATGGCTGGTCGCACATCATCTGCATGCCCAATGTACAGCGCGAGCATATCGACGAGCTGATACAGGAGCTGTCGCTTAGTGCGGTAGGGATTTAGCTTTGCGTGGCTATAGCCCATGCCAGACGCATATCGCAATACTAGCCCTACTTTTGCCTAAAGTAAATCTGTATCGGCACGCCTGAAAAGTCGAAGTTTTCGCGCAATTTGTTTTCGATAAAGCGTTTGTAAGGCTCTTTAATGTACTGTGGCAGGTTGCAGAAGAACGCAAACATAGGCGATACGCCGTTGATTTGCGTAATGTATTTGATTTTGATGTATTTGCCTTTGAGCGCCGGTGGCGGATAGTTTTCGATGATCGGCAACATGACATCGTTCAGTTTTGAGGTAGGTATTTTCTTGCCGCGGTTTTTGTAAACCTCTAATGCGGTTTCGATGGCTTTGAAGATACGCTGCTTATTGAGTACCGAAGTAAAAACAATCGGCACGTCGGTAAATGGTTGCAGTTTCTGGCGGATCTGGTCTTCGAAAACCTTCATGGTTTTGTTGTTCTTCTCTACCAAATCCCATTTGTTAACCAACACCACAATGCCTTTCTTGTTCTTCTCGGCCAGGTGGAAAATGTTGATGTCCTGCGACTCCAGGCCTTCCTGCGCATCGATCATCAAAATCACCACGTCGGCTTCTTCCAACGCTTTGATGGTCCGCATCACCGAGTAAAATTCGATGTTCTCTTTTACTTTGGTCTTTTTGCGTAGTCCGGCGGTATCAATAAACATAAACTCGTGGCCAAACTGGTTGTAGTGGATGTGGATCGAATCGCGGGTGGTGCCGGCAATCGGGGTCACAATGTTGCGTTCAATACCCATCAAGGCATTTACCAGCGACGATTTGCCTACGTTAGGACGGCCTACTACCGTAATTTTCGGCAAGGAATTTTCTTCTTCCGGCACATCTTCAAAATGTTTCACGACATCGTCAAGCAATTCGCCTGTTCCAGAACCCGTCATGGAGGAGATGGTATAGATTTCGCCCAGGCCAAAGCTATAAAAAATAGGAGCTTCGTGCTCTAAAGCGGTATTGTCGACTTTGTTGATGACAGTGAACACCGGTTTTTTGCTGCGGCGCAACAACTGGGCAATCTCATCGTCCAAATCGGTAATGCCGGTGGTTACATCAACCATAAACAAAAGCACGGTAGCTTCTTCAATGGCAATAATCACCTGTTCGCGGATAGCGGCTTCGAACACGTCTTCCGAATTGGCCACATAGCCACCCGTATCAATAACGGTAAACTGCTTGTCGGTCCACTCGGCCACACCATAGTGCCTATCGCGGGTTACGCCGCTAAAATCGTCAACAATGGCCTTGCGGCTTTCTGTTAAGCGGTTAAATAGGGTCGATTTGCCCACATTGGGTCTTCCTACTATAGCGATGATATTGCTCATGTGATTTACGATTGTGCGATTTACAATTTACGATTTTTGCGAAACAGGCGTTTAATTTAACATTGCAAGCTAAACTCCCTGTGTTTCTGCATAGCCGAGCCTGCAAAAGTACGCTTAATTTTTTGAAGATGAAGCCTAAAATTAGTTTTTGTACTTCTCCATCAGGTCGGTAAGCACTTTTTCGGTCAGCTCAAAATTGCCCAATAAAGGGAAGCCTTCCCATCTTACAATGCCTTTGGGATCGATGATAATGACATGCGGGATGCCTTTTACCTCCAGTTGGCTGTACAGGGTTCTTTTGGTATCGATGGCTTCGGCATAGGTTATTTTCGGGTCTTTAAAGCCTTTTACGCGGTCTTCGGTTTCATCTGAAATGCCAATGACAGCGAGTTCGTCGCCGTATTTCTCCTGAAAATCATTCAGCATTGGGATGTATTTGCGGCAAGGGCCACACCAGGTAGCCCAAAAATCAATCAGCACAAACTTGCCTTTGGTGTCGGGCTGTTTAGAAAGCCATTTTTCTACAACCAGTTCGGGCGCTTTTTCGTTGAGCACCGATTTGGCCCAGAGCTTTTTGCCATTGTTGCTTTCTTGGGCAAATGAAGTGGCGCTGCAAAAGGCGAGCACGATGAAAAGTAGTTTCCTCATAAAGGTATGCGATTAGCTTTCGTAGCCGAAATTTTTAAGGTAGTTCTTTTTGCTGCGCCAGTCGGGCAGTACTTTAACAAAGGTTTGCAGAAACACTTTTTTGTCGACAAATTTTTCGATGTCTTTACGTGCTTCCATGCCCACTTTTTTAAGCATGCTGCCTGCTTTGCCAATGAGGATATTCTTTTGCGAATCGCGTTCTACAATAATTTCGGCATTGATGCGGATAATATCTTCTTCCTCCTTGAAAGAAGTAACGATTACCTCGGTGCTGTAGGGAATTTCCTTTTGGTAGTTGTTAAAGATCTTCTCGCGGATGATTTCCGATACGAAGAAGCGCTGGCTGCGATCGGTCAGTTCGTCTTTGTCGTAATAGGGCGGATGCTCTGGCAAATTGTCGAGGATCAAAGGCAGGAGCCCATCAACATTATAGCCTTCTAGGGCAGAAATGGCGAAAATATGTTTCGGATTCAGTTCCTTTTGCCAAAAAGCGATTTTTTCGTCCACCTGTTCCTGGCTGGCCTTGTCTATCTTATTTAATAGTACGACCAGCGGGATGCTGGTGTTGTTTATTTTTTCGAGTACGTCGTTTTCGTCGTGCTTTTCGTTGATATCAGTTACAAAAAAGATAAGATCAGCATCAACCAGTGCGCCATTTACGGCACTCATCATCGAATCCTGCAAGCCGTAGAGGGGCTTGATGATGCCGGGTGTATCGGAGAACACAATTTGGTAGTCGTCTTCGTTTACGATGCCCAAGATACGGTGGCGCGTAGTTTGCGCTTTTGGAGTAATGATAGAGAGCTTTTCGCCCACGAGTGCATTCATGAGGGTAGATTTGCCTACATTAGGCTTACCTATAATGCTTACGAAACCAGCTTTGTGCGACATATTCGAATTTTTTTAAAATAAATTTGCACTACAAAGAAACGAATTATATCTTTGCATTCCAATTCGGAAGAAGCGCGAATAAAAATCGCAAAATTTCAGGATTGTATAGTGTGCGGGGTGGAGCAGTTGGTAGCTCGTCGGGCTCATAACCCGAAGGTCATCAGTTCGAGTCTGGTCCCCGCTACCAAAGGAGTTGAAAAGACACTTCTTTTTGGCCCGTTCGTCTAGGGGTGAGGACGCCAGATTTTCATTCTGGAAACAGGGGTTCGATTCCCCTACGGGCTACAAAAAACATCAGCAAGCGCTGGTGTTTTTTTGTTAAAAGATTTTAGGTAACTGCCAATCGTCAATCTAAAATCGCAAAATATAAAAATCGATTGGCCCGTTCGTCTAGGGGTTAGGACGCCAGATTTTCATTCTGGAAACAGGGGTTCGATTCCCCTACGGGCTACACATTTGAATATCAAAACGTTTAAAAGGCTGTAAAACTTAGTTTTACAGCCTTTTTTACTTTATGGGCAGTTTAAAATGTTCACGAATTCCCATAAAATCAGTGCGTCATTCAGTGAGTCACCCCTACAAAAACATGACTCACTGAAAAGGGGTTAAAGCACTGATTTACAGCAAGTCCAATATTTGGACATCTTGACTACGATTGACCGCATTGCTAGTTTTGTTTCACCTTTTAAAGACTAGATTTATGAGTCAGAATTATTCTCTTCATTTTTTCCTGAAGAAACCAAGGAATTACGTAGATGGGCAAAAGTTTATCTACATGCGCATTACCGTTAACAATGGTATTGCAAAAGAAGCATCAGTGGGCAGGATGTGCGAACCAAAGGACTGGATTTCAAGTGTCAACCGTGTCAAAGGAACTTCCGAACCTGCACGTACATTGAACCTGTCTCTTATACACATCT
>NZ_JAELUC010000005.1 GCF_016429155.1 Pedobacter sp. ASV12
CCCCCCCCCCCCCCCCCCCCCCCCCCCCCCCCCCCCCCCCCCCCCCCCCCCCCCTTTTCAAGCAGAAGACGGCATACGCGATCATGAGTACTGTCTCGTGGGCTCGGAGATGTGTATAAGAGACAGCTCCTATACCCCCCACTGAAATTAACAGCAGCAGGCATTTCCGCGCCTTCTTGTATGGCATTAACCAAATCGCCCATTGGATCATTAAAAGAAATGGGGTTATTAGCTGCATAATGATAAACACTTAATTCATCTGTACCTTCAGCCATTGGATCTACACCAACAAACCTGCCTAAAGCGGCATCATACATCCGATAGAAAGCCTGTTGCAAGTCGGTAAATCGGCAAATTCGTCCTGCCATTCGCTACCACCATTGTACAGCTGTTTGTTGGCTGCCGTTGGCAATACATTGCCTGGCATGCTCAAACCAAAAGGATAATAACTGTTCTCTTGTCTTACCAAGGCGGTACCGGCATTGTCTTCAAAACTTACCCTCGCATTGCCCTGTTGGTCTTTAATAATATATTCGTTTACCAAGGTCCCGCTGCTGTTTCTCACACGCCCTTCGGCCATGGCAAAATAAGCCAAAGTGCCATTTTCATAAATAAAACCACCGATATAGTCGGTTGTCTTGACCAGGCCTCCGTTGTCAAAGGCCTGCTTACGCAACAATGTACCGTCTGAAGCATAACTATAATCGATATACCTGTTAGTGGCCGTAGTAATGGTAATGCGTTCGGTACGATTGAGCATGTTATAGCTTAACACAAGCCCTTTTTTAGGATCTGTAGCCAAATTGCCGTTGGCATCGTAACTGTAAGCTGTGCTTGAACCCGTCAAGTTTTTGAAACCAAACAGACCGTAGCTTCCGCCTGAGCCATCGCTTACATTATCTAGCTTATTGCCATCGTAGCTGTAGTTCAGATCATCAATAGCGGTTGGTACGCCACTTAAAGCTACATTACGCTTCAAGGTCAAGATATTTCCGTTCTCATCATAGCTGATATTCTAGATAAGTTTTCAGATTAAAAAATTTTTGGCCCAATAGTCATTTTCGCAGGACGAACATATCAGATTTCAGGATGAACATGCGTTTTGGAAGGATATTACGAATCACAAAAAGAGACATAAAAGTCTCTTTTTGCCAAAGGGATTAAGGAAATTCTGCGCGAAACGACTCTATGCGGGCAATGGATACTTTCTATCATACAAAACTCTCGAGATGTATTGATAGGAGTACTACAAATACTTCTTATACACATTATACAAAATCAGCTTATCTGTATCGGTCAATGTTTGCGAGATATCGGTCTGCACAAAATGGATCTTAAATGCCTCGATGGCATAGTTGAGGTTCTTGACGTTATAGCCGATAATCCGCAAGGCATTGGTTGTATCAAAGTCGGCAGGTGGTAGCTGCAGCACATCATCGTACCAATAGCCGAATCCCTTTTTGGCCAGGGTTTTCCACGGGAAGTTTTTAGGGTCGTTTTTGCGCCCTGGGGCATAGTCGGCGTGACCGATAAAATTAGCCGTCGGGATGTTATATTTCTTTTTCAAGGTAGCCAGCAAAGCACACAAACTATTGATCTGCGCATCGGTAAATACATCGGTAGTACCGTTGTTGTCTAATTCAATGCCTATCGATGAAGAGTTCAGATCGGTATCATTGCCCCACTTGCCTGCTCCGGCATGTTGCGCGCGCAGGTAATCATTTACCATGTGCACCACCTTACCATCCCTGCCTACCACGTAATGCGCACTTACCTGGGTCCGGGCAATGGTAAAGGTTTTGAGCGTTTGCTCGGTAGAGTCTTGTGCGGTATGATGGATCACCACGAAATTGGGCTTACGCATCCCCATGTTTACGGTACCTACCCAATATTGCTGTTGGCTATTAAGCGAGTCTATCTGCTGGTTTACCGGTGGCGCCGCTTTAATGACTTTGGAAAAATCTTTGGCCATATTTTTATAAACCTTGTCCGTGGCGGCATATTTGCTGCTGCTGCAGTTGGTTAGCAAGAGTACACCGGCAACAAGGGCTGCTGCTTTAGCATGGGTTGGTCTGATCAACATCTTTTGTATTTTAAAGAGTAAGAATGAGTTAAGTGCCCGCCATTAAATCTAAATTACGCGGGCTTATATTTTTTGCTAATTTAGTAGATTGATATAAAACGACGAACATTTTTTACCAAACGATAAATCGTATGCGGATTAAACCTATACATCAAACCATGGGCCTATTGTTGGGCCTTTCTGTAGCTACTGGCCTTACTGCCTGCAACCAGACCGAAAAAGCTGGAACAGACCAAAGCGCCAACAAGGCCAAAGATACCCTGCAGGAATATGTAGACCAGCGATTAGCGGGTTATGAGCGGGTAAAATTAACCACTAACCTCAATCAGTTGAGCGCCAACGAACGCCAGGTATTGCCTTTGCTTATCCAAGCGGCAGAAATTATGGACGACCTGTACTGGAAACAAGCCTATCCGCAACGCGATAGCCTGCTCAATACCATCAAAGACCAAAAAACCAAGGATTTTGTATGGATCAACTACGGCCCTTGGGACAGACTGAACGGCGACAAGCCTTTTGTGGCTGGCGTGGGGCCGAAATCTGAAACGGGCACTTTCTATCCGGCAGGCATGACCAAAGAGCAGTTGGAAAAATCGGATGTGAAAGACAAGTTTGGACTTTACTCGGTCATCAGAAAAGAAAAAGGCAAACTGATTTCGGTTCCTTACCACGTTGTTTTTGCGGCTGAACTGCAAAAGGCAAGCGCCTTGCTGAAACAGGCTGCCCTGATCACCACAGATCCTGGCTTAAAAAAATACCTAAACCTACGCGCCGATGCTCTGGTAACCAACGATTATACGGCCAGCGACTATGCCTGGCTGGATATGAAAACCAATGGTCTCGACATCATCATCGGTCCGATAGAAAATTATGAAGACAAGCTGTTCAATGCCCGCGCCGCTTTCGAATCGTATGTATTGGTTAAAGACAAAGCCTGGAGCAAGCGCTTGGCCAAATATGTCAAAATGCTACCCGAGCTACAAAAGGGGCTTCCGGTGGCCGACAATTATAAAAAAGAGGTGCCAGGAACCGATTCGGAACTGAATGCCTATGACGTGGTTTACTACGCCGGCGACTGCAATGCGGGCTCTAAAACCATTGCGGTAAACCTGCCCAATGATGAAACGATCCAGCAAAAGAAAGGCACCCGCCGTTCGCAATTGAAAAATGCCATGCAGGCCAAATTCGATAAGATCCTGGTGCCGATAGCCAAAGAGCTGATTGACAAGGACCAACAGCAATACATTAAATTCGATGCCTTTTTTGCCAATGTGATGTTCCACGAAGTGGCGCACGGGTTAGGCATTAAAAACACCGTTAACGGCAAAGGCACGGTACGCTCGGCCTTGAAAGAGCAATATTCGTGGCTTGAAGAAGGCAAAGCCGACATTTTAGGCCTTTACATGGTTACCGGCCTGTTAAAAAAAGGCGAACTTACCGGCGATATCAAGGATTATTACACCACTTTTATGGCTGGCATCCTGCGCTCGGTACGCTTTGGCGCTTCGGAGGCCCACGGAAAAGCCAACATGCAATGCTTCAATTTCTTTAAGGAAAAGGGAGCCTTTGAAAGATCGGCCAATGGTACCTACCGTGTAAATTTCGACCAATTTGCCAAAGCCATGAACGAGCTGAGCGCTTTCATCATCAAGCTGCAGGGCGATGGCGATAAGAGCGCCGTAGAAAAAGCCCAAAAAGAAAAAGGCATCATCCAGCCCGAACTACAGGCCGACTTGGATCGCCTGAGCAAAAAAGGCATTCCGGTCGACTTGGTTTTTGACCAGGGCGCCGATGTTTTAGGCATGAAATAGCCAAAAAATATTTCTTCAATAAAGGCCTGTGTAGTTGAACTATACGGGCCTTTTTCGTTTAAAGAAATTTCTAAATCTAAAAAAAAGCCGATTTTCTTGTAACCTTTTAAACTTTGGGCTCGTCTATAAGACAACAAACTATAAAAAGAGCCTCCGGCTTTTTAAACTAAATTAAAATTTATGGCAGGAGAAAAAATTGCGCGAGAGCGCAACAGGATTTTTTTGCCCTATTTTTTGAACCTTAAACAACACAAAATGAAAACTATTTACTCTCTATTCCTTGTTTTACTAAGCTTTTGCTTGGGTAATACCCTGCTGGCGCAGGAAAAGCCTGCCCAAGGCACCATTAACGGAACCATCCTCGACGACCAGAACAAACCGGTTGATTATGCCACGATTGGTCTTTTTAAAACTGCCGATTCGTCGCTGGTTAAAACAGCATTGACCACGCCCGATGGCAAATTCCAATTCGCTAATATCAAACCAGGCAGCTATTACATCAAAACCAATATGATGGGGTTCGAAATTTACAAGGGAAAGCCTTTTAATGCTCCGGAGAGCGTGCTTAACCTCGAAAACATCCACCTCAAGTCGAACAGCAAAACGCTCAATGCCGTAAGCATTACTACCACCAAGCCCTTAATTGAAAGAAAGGCAGATAAATTGGTGATGAATGTAGAAAATAGCACGGTAGCCGTGGGCTCAAATGCTTTGGAAGTATTGCAAAAAGCTCCTGGCGTAAGCGTTGACCAAAACGACAACATTTCGATGCAGGGCAAACAGGGCGTATTGATTATGCTCGACGGCAAACAAACCTACATGAGCAATGCCGATGTAGCCAACCTGCTCAGAAATATGCAAAGCTCTGAACTGGAAACCATCGAGCTGATTACCAACCCATCGTCAAAATATGATGCTTCTGGCAATTCTGGCATCATCAACATCAAAACCAAGAAAAGCAAAAACGGCGGCACCAACGGCAACCTGAACTTAACAGCTGGCTACGGCAAAAACCTGAGAGGCAATGCGGGCATCAGCCTTAACCACAGAACCAAAAACGTAAACGTATTCGGCAACTACAACTATGGCCAGCAGGGCAGAGACAACCTCATTACCATCGACCGTATTTCTAACGGAACGCCCGACACCTATTTTATGCAGGTTGGCGAAATGTACCGTAAAAACCACAACAACAACTTTAAAGCTGGCGTAGATTTCTTCTTAGACAAAAAGAACACCTTGGGCGTACTGGTTAACGGATATTTTAACAATGGAAGGGAATTTGACAGCAACAATACCATTATAGGCCCTTCTTTTAATCAAATAGATTCGACCTTGGTTGCCAAAAGCCTTCAGACCAACAAATACAACAACGTTTCTTATAACCTGAACTATAAATCTATTTTAGATACCGCCGGCCAAGAGCTTTCGGCAGATTTAGATTATTCGAGATACAACGGCAACGAAGGTTCTATGTACGATAACACCTATCGATTTGCCAATGGCAACCTGATCAGACCTACCGAATACACCCGCAACGGAACCCCGTCCAACATCCAAATCAAGGCCTTTAAATTGGATTATACTTTGCCCATCAATAAAACCATGAGACTAGAGGCTGGTGCCAAAAGCAGCTGGGTTAAAACCGACAACAACCTGATTGCCGAGGCTTACCTGAGCAACGCCTGGACAAACGACGTGCGCCGCAGCAACCGCTTTATTTACGACGAGAACGTCAATGCTGTTTATACCAACTTTAACAAACAGTTTAAAAACACGACAGTACAAGTAGGTTTAAGAATGGAACAAACCAATTCTAAAGGTAACCTGATCACCACCAACAATGTTGTAGAACGCAGCTATTGGGATTTCTTTCCAACCTTTTTCCTGCAGCAAAACCTGTCTGAAAACAACCAGGTTGGCTTCTCTTATAGCCGCAGGATAGATAGGCCAAGCTACGATGCCCTTAACCCTTTTGTTTACTATCTTGACCAGTATACCTACAACAAGGGTAACCCGTTCTTGAACCCGCAATACACGCACAGCTTTGAATTATCGTACACCTTTATGCAAAAATACCTGCTCAGCTTGAGCTATAGCCGTGTAAACGATGTAATTACCGAAGTGCTTTTGCCAGATGCCAGTCAAAAAGCATTGTACCAAACCAATGCCAACCTGGCCAAAAACATTACCTATGCCGCGAACCTGAACGTACCGGTTAAAGTGGCTAAATGGTGGAGTATGAATAACAACCTAAATGTATTTTACCTCAGCTTTAAATCGCCCGACCTTGCCGGACAAGCTTTGAGCACAGGCAAAACCTCGTTCCAATTCAAATCGCAGCAAAGTTTTATCATCATGGATGGCTTGACCGCCGAACTATTCGGCAGCTACGAATCGCCGTTGGATTATGGTACGTTGAGCCTCGGCTCGCGCTATTCGGTTGATGCCGGCATCAGCAAATCGTTGCTGAAGAAAAAAGCCACTTTGAAATTGGCCATGAGCGATGTATTCAACACTTACGAAACCAACCTGAAAAGTGCCTATCCTGGCTTAAAATACAGCGTTTACCAGAAAAATGAAACGCAGATTGGCAAGATCAGCTTTACTTACCGTTTTGGCAAGAATGAAATCAAACCCGCACGCCGTCGTTCTACCGGTACAGAAGACGAGCAAGGCAGGATGAAGAACTAAGATTTGAGCTAATCTCACTTCGAACAGGGCAATCTACCTAACGGTAGGTTGCTTTGTTGTTTAGTGCTGGGCGGCAAGTATTAAGCGTGCGGCGAATAGCGTAAGGATTGATCATAGTGGCAAGACCGAAGCCACTTCATTCGGGACAGCTTGCCCGCGTTCGGCAGGTTGCTCTATTTGCCGATATAGTTGCCTACTATTTCTTCGAGCGCCTCGATATCAAAAGGTTTGGGCAGGTAGGTATCGGCACCGGCTTGTTGCGCCAGGGCCTTTACATCGTTGTTGGCCGAGAAATAAATCACGGGAATATGCTTGAGGTCGGGATGGTTTTTCAGTGCCTGCGTAGCTTCTATACCGCCTATATCGGGTAGCCAGTTGTCCATAAAAATCAAATCGGGCATGAAGGCCCTAACCTGATCTACAATATGGTTCGAACTGGCCGAAGTCTTGATTTCGTAGCCTGCATCTTCCAGAATCAGGGTACAAAGTTCCAGAATATCTGTGTTATCGTCAAAAATAAAAACCTTTTTATTCATCGTTTCGAACGTTTTAAGCCAGCGAATTAATGTAAGCGGCCATTTCCTCTATTTTTAGTATTCGGTTTACCTCGGCCCTTGCAATAGCCTGTGCAGGCATGTAATCTACCTGTGCGCTTTCCGGGTCTTGCACCGCTGTTTGTCCGCCATAACTGTTTACGGTAATCAATCCGTTTACCCCATCGGCATTAGAGCCTGACAGCAACAAGCATACCAAACCTTCTTCGTACACTTCGGCAGCCGACTGAAAAGTAACATCAATAGAAGGCCGTGAATAGTTTATTTTTTCTGAATAGTCTAAAGAAAAAGACCCATCCCTTTCAATCAGCAAATGATAGTCTGAGGGAGCCAAATAAACCGTTCCGACCATTATTTTTTCCTTTTCTTCGGCTTCTTTAACCTCAAGCTTTGTTTTTTTGGAGATCAGGTCGGCCAGCAGAAAATCTGTTCCCTGTTTGCGGTGCACCACAATTATGATGGAAAAAGGCAGGTCTTCCCTAAGGTCGGGGAAAACCCGGAGCAACACTTCAAGGCTGCCTGCCGAACCTCCAATAACCAATGCCCTACAATTCTTCATCAACGTATAATTTGTTTTTAGCTGGTTTTCCTCCATATTTTTTCGGTGCCCAGTCTTTTGTAGTGTTTGCTGATGGGCGAAAAATCTACCGTTTCTTTGGTGCCCAAGGCCAAATAGCCTAAATTATCCAAACTGCTATCGAACAGCTGCAGCACCTTATACTGCAGTTCTCGGTCGAAATAGATGAGCACGTTACGGCACAATATAAGCTGAAATTCGTTAAATGAGTGATCAGAAACCAAATTATGGGTAGAAAAAATCATTTTTTCCTTCAAATCGCTATCAAACTTGGCTAGCGAATAATTGGCACTGTAATAGGACGAAAAATCCTGTGGCCCGCCAGAGGCAATATAATTTTCGGAATACTGTTTCATCTGGCTTAGCGGAAAAAGGCCTTGCGCCGCCTTTTCGAGCACCGTGGGGTTGATATCTGTAGCGTAAATCAGCGATTTTTGCAAGAGGCTCAGCTCTTTGAGCAGAATGGCAATCGAATAGGCCTCTTCGCCGGTTGAACAACCCGCCAGCCAAATGCGGATAAAGGGATACGTGCCCAAATTAGGCAACACTTCGGTACGCAAGGTGCGGTAAAACCCAGGATCCCTGAACATTTCGGTTACGTTTACGGTAATCTGCTCTACAAAACGTTTAAAATAGCCGTTATCGCTGATTATCCTATACCTGAATTCGGCAAAGCTCACCTGCTTGTCTAACCCATACAGACGCAATACCCTTCTTTTAAGCGATGCCCTCGAATAGCCGGTAAAATCATAGCCGTACTGTTCCAAAACATCACCAATCAGGATTTCTACCTGTTCGTCGGATATGGCAGTTAACTGAGCCACTAGATGTATTTTTTTAATAGCATAATCAATTCGTCTACATTTACGGGCTTTGAAATATAGCCGGTTGCACCGGCATTGAGGCAGCGCTCCCTATCGCCCAGCATGGCCTGCGCGGTAACCGCAATAACGGGGATGTTTTTTAAGGTTTCGTCTGCCTTCATTTTGGCCATGGCCTGATAGCCATCCATATCGGGCATCATCATATCCATCAGCACCACGGCAATGTCGCCGTCGTTGGCCATCATATCAAAACCTTGCTGGGCACTGCTGGCCGCCACACAATGATATTTTTTTGCTTTTAGAACAGCCGTTAATGCAAATATGTTTCTGCTATCGTCGTCAACGATGAGTATTTTTTTTGTCCTTGTATCCATAAAATCCTAGAACACTATTTTATGCTTTATCATATAACCAAACCCTTAACAAAGAAATCAACTGATCAACATCAACGGGCTTCGAGATGTAATCGGAGGCTCCGGCAGCGATGCATTTTTCACGATCGCCCATCATCGCCTTGGCGGTAACCGCCAAAATCGGCAGCTGTTTGTAGCCGGCCATGGCCCTAATGGCCCTGGTAGTTTCATAGCCGTCCAGTTCAGGCATCATCATATCCATCAGCACTACATCTACCTTGGGGTTTTCGTCCAGCACCTTCAGGGCTTCCTTGCCATCAATTGCCGGCAATACTTTCATCTGGTGTTGTTCCAAGGCTTTGGTTAGCGAGAAGATATTACGCACGTCATCGTCGGCAATGAGCACGGTCTTGCCTTTAAGCACATCGTTTAAGCCACCCAGGTTATCTTTGAGCAAGGGTTTTTGTTGTTTTTCTTTTTGTTCTACCAGGTGCAGAAACAACCCGGCTTCGTCTAAAATCCGCTGGTAAGAATGGGCGGTTTTAACCACGATGGAATCCGCATATTGCTTGATGCGACTTTCTTCGCCTTTGGAGAGGTTCTTACCGGTAAAGATAATGATCGGCAGGTTTTCCAGTCCGTCGTTCTTTTTAATGGTTTCGAGGGTTTCATAGGCATTTTTATCAGGAATACCCATATCGAGGATAACGCAGTCTACTTCTTTTTTTTGCAGCGCCTCGATGCTTTCGCTCACATTCCGGGCAACCATGGTTTGGATGTTAGAGTTGCTCAGGAAGTAACTCAGCGCCTTGGCATGCTGTTCGTTTTCTTCAACTATAAGCACTTTTTTGGGATAACGGCTCAGCGCATCTTCCAGTTTTTCAAAAATCTGTTTCATGTGCTCGAGCGCCACGGGCTTGTTAATGAAATCGACAGCGCCTTTTAGCAGGCTTTCTTTTTTAACCGAAAGCGACGACATGATGTGCACCGGGATAGGCCTTGTTACAGGGTTCGATTTCAGCTCTTCCATCACCTGCCAACCGTCTTTGATCGGCAATTGGATATCGAGCAAAATAGCCAGCGGGTTATACTGGTTGGCCATTTCTATGCCTACATCGCCCCTAACGGCCACAATGCCTTTGTAGTTGCGTTTACGGGTAAAATTGAGCAGGGTTTTGGCAAAGGCGGTATCATCTTCAATGATCAGGATGACCTTGTCTTTTTCGCCAATGCTGTTGCGGTCGTCGGCTACTTCGCCTGGTATCAAATCAACGGTATAGTTTGGCAAAGGGGCCACCACAGGCTCCACATACCTAATCTTATCCTGGCTTTCGCGGTTGGCCAATTGCTCTTCCAGATAGGCCTCCTTATCTACGTAGTTGAACGGGATGGTCAGGGTAAATTCACTGCCCACGTTTTCTTCGCTTTCCAAGTAGATATCGCCACCCAGCAATTTAGCCAGCTCGCGACTGATGGAAAGCCCCAGGCCGGTACCGCCAAATTTGCGGCGGGTAGAGCCATCGGCCTGCTGAAAGGCTTCGAATACCATGCCCAACTTGTCTTTGGCAATGCCAATTCCGGTGTCTTTTACCTTAAAAACAAGGGTTTTATAGTTGAGGTTTGCCGATACGGCCAGGCTTACCTTCCCTTCGTTCGTAAACTTTAGCGCATTGGAGAGCAGGTTTTTCAAAATCTGCTCCAAGCGCATTTTATCGGTTTCGATAATGGCGGGCACCTCTTTTTCAACCTGTATTTCGAGGGCCAGTTTCCTGTCTTTGGCAATAGGCATAAACAAGGCGCGCATATCGGTAATTACTTCTTCTGTTTGCACTTCGGCAATATCGAGGTCCATTTTACCGGCTTCGATTTTAGAAAGATCCAGGATTTCGTCGATGAGGCTTAAAAGCCCTTGTCCCGAGCTTTGGATAACCGAGGCATATTCGGTGTATTCTTTGTCGAGCTCCTCGTTGTCGGCCATGAGCTTAGAAAGGAGCAGGATAGAATTTAAAGGCGTACGCAGTTCGTGGCTCATGTTGGCCAAAAATTCTGATTTATAACGGGTGCTTTGCTCCAGTTCTGCTGCCTTTTGCTGGATGTCGAGGTTGCGTTCCTGAATCAGCTGGTTCTTTTCTTCGAGCAGGCTGGTACGCTCTTCCAATTCCTGGTTGCTTTGCAGCAGTTCTTCCTGCTGTACGCGCAGCTCTTCTTCCGAGGCTTGTATTTTCTGTGTTTGTGCTTCCAATTCGGCATTTAAGCCTTCGAGCTCCGAATGCTGGGCCTGTAGTTCTTCGGCTTGAGCCTGGGTTTCTTCTAAAAACTCCTGCAACTTTTTGCGGTTCTGCGCTACATGAATGGCCGTACCGATGTTGCCCGAAATGCTGTTTAAAAACTCCAGTTTACGGGGCGTATAGGTATTTAAGGAAGCCAATTCGATTACACCGATGAGTAAGCCATCGCGCTGCAGCGGAAAGGCCACTACGTTTTTGGGCTTGGTTTGGCCCGTAGCGTAGCTAATGGTAATCTCGCCTTCCGGAATTTCGTCGAGCAAAATGAGCTTGCCCATTTCCATGCACTGGCCAATCAATCCCTCGCCCATGGCAAACTGCTCTTTCATTTCGTTGCCCATTAAGGCGTAGCCTCCGGTGAGGTATAGTTTTTTATCGTCTTCTACAAGGTAAAGGGCCGCTACATGGCTTTTGGTATGTTCTACAATATTGATGAGCATATCGTTTGCCAAGGTTCTGATGTCTTTTTCGCCTACCATTTGATCGTTCAGCTTGGCAATACCCGACTGCAGCCATTCTTTGTCTTCTAAAAGCCCAAACGAATACTGCAGCGCTTCGGCCATATTGTTGAGCGAGCCGGCCAAACTGCCGAGACCATCCTTAGTAGCATCGTCCATCCTGATTTTATAGTCGCCTTTAGAAATTTGTTGGGCTATGCCCTGAATTACGTTGATCCTTTCGGCGGTTTCGTAATTGATGGTCTGCAGTTCCTGTTGCAATAACTGGCGCTCGTCGAAATCCGAAGCTACCTTTCTGTAAAAGAAAATGGTAATGAGCAGCGAAAGAACGGCGGCCAGAATAATGAGCAGCGGCGTATACCCCGCCAAGGTATTCATATCGGCGGTACGCGTGTTCAAGAGACGTCTTTCTTCGGCCTGCATATCTTTAATGATTTGCCTAACACTGTCCATGTACGATTTGCCGTCGAGCAGGTTTTTTTCGGTAACCGTACCCCCATTCATTTTTTGGTCGACGGTTTTTTCGAGAATGGTCAGCCGAGTATCCAGTATCTGTTTCAGTTCGCTTAATTTGCGTTGCTGGTAACTATTGTCTTTTGTGGTTTCTTCCAGTTGCTTAAACAGGGCGTTTACCTTTTCTTTGGCACCCATATAAGGTTGCAGGAAAACCTGGTTATTGGTTAGCAAAAAGCCTCGTTGGCCCGTTTCGGCATCTTTAAGGGTAGAGATGATGTTGTCGAGGTTGTTCATGACCTCGTTGCTATGAGACACTAAATCCGATGACTTGATGAGATTCCTGATGCTCACGTACGAAGCCAAAGAGCTCAGGATGAGAATAAGCAGCGACAGGCCCAGACCTAATCGGAGGTTACTTTTAAGAGATAATTTCATTAAATAGTAATTTTAGCATTAAACTTCGGTTGTTGAATCGACAGGTATGATAAAGTAAAACTCTGATCCCGCTCCATAGGTGCTGTTCACGCCCACTTTTCCGCCATGGCGCCTGATAATTTCGGCCGAAATGTAAAGGCCAATGCCCAAGCCTTGAAAGCGCTGCGAGGTTTCTTCTACCCGGTAAAACTTATCGAAAACGTGGGGCAGCTGCTCGGGCGAAATGCCAATGCCCGAGTCTTTGACGGCTACATAAAGCGATCCTTCGTTTACATTTACCGTTAAATGGATCTCGCTGGTTCCGGGCGAATATTTGATGGCGTTGGTAAGAAAATTGACCAGCACCTGCTCAATACGCATCTCGTCGCCATAGATTTCGCAACTTGCACTTCCCTTTTTGTGCACCTTAAACTCTGGGTTCGATTGGTGCATGACTTCAATCACGTTGTCGATGAGGCAATCGATGGCAAAATGCTGCTTATTGAACTTGAGCTTGCCACTTTCGATCTTAGAAATATCCAAAAGGTCGGCAATAAGGCCATTGAGCTTTTCGAGCTGTACCTGAGCCTTGCCCAAATGCTTTTTAACGGTTTCGATATCGCCTTTGTTTACGCTGCGCTCTAAAAGCTGTACATAGCCTTTTACGCTGGTAAGGGGCGTTTTGAGTTCGTGACTGGCAATGCTGATGAATTCGTCTTTTTTGCGTTCGGCCTCTTTCCTGAACTCGATTTCTTCGAGCAGCGATTCCTGCATTTCGTTCAGCTTCCTGCTCTGCTCGTAAATACGGTAAAAGGTTTTTACCTTGAGCAGCAACAGGTTCATATCAACCGGTTTGGTAATGTAATCGAGCCCTCCAGAAGAGTAGCCTTTGGCAATAAATTTGAACTCGGTATTCACGGCCGACAAGAAAATAATGGCAGTTTCTTTGGCCTTGCTGTAGCCCGATATAGCCTCCGCCACTTCGAAACCATCCATACCTGGCATCTGCACGTCTAAAATAATGAGCACATAAGAGTTTTTGAGGACTTTTTTAAGTGCTTCTTCGCCAGATGAAGCGGTATCGATTTCAAAATGGTGTTTTTCCAGAACCTTTTTTAAAGAAATCAGGTTCTCTGGCGTATCGTCGACAATAAGGATCATTCCCAAAAATAGTTAAAGCTTGGCAACATTTGTTATGGTATGGTATTGATTTTTTAAGAAGACCAATACGAATAAAAGAGAACAAAAAACAAATGAGATTTGTTTGGATGGATTTGTAAAATATTTTATCGGCCATCCTTTAACCTATGCGAATTGTTTTTTAGCCTTAACAGATGCCCCGTTTGCAGGTTTTACAGGTTGGGCGAATTAAAGGTATCGCCCTGTTTCATATCGCCGGTATCAAAGCCTTTTTTAAACCAGTACATCCTTTGTGCCGATGTACCATGGGTAAAAGCATCGGGCACCACTTCGCCCTGGGCCTGTTTTTGGAGCTTGTCGTCGCCAATGGCGTTGGCCGCGGTCAAGGCTTCTTCCAAATCGCCGGGATCTAAGCGAAAATCTTTCAGGTTTTGGGCGTGATGTGCCCAAAGGCCGGCGTAAAAATCGGCTTGCAGCTCTAGCTTAACTGAGAGTTTGTTGTATTCTACTTCGCTCAGTCTTCTTCTGGCCTGCTCCATTTGAGCCGACACGCCCAATAAGTTCTGAACGTGATGGCCAACTTCGTGCGCAATGACATAAGCCTGGGCAAAATCGCCAGCTGCACCGAAACGGTTTTTCAGTTCGTCGTAAAAAGAAAGATCGATGTATACTTTATGATCGCCTGGGCAATAAAACGGGCCCACAGCTGCCGTGGCTCCGCCACAAGCAGATTGCACGGCTCCATCAAACAGCTTGAGCTTCGGATATTCGTATTGCAAACCCATGGCAGCAAATTCCTGATCCCAAACCTGCTCGGTCGATTCCAAAACGCCTTTCACGAATTTCTTCTGCGGGTCGTCAGCCTTTCCTGTTTGTTCTGTAGGTGTTGTTGCGGGCATCTGGCTTACCAGCCCCGTTAAATCCTTACCAAATAGCAAACCCAGGATTACAATAACAATCCCCACGCCGCCACCCAAGGCTACACGGCCGCCACCGCCTCTACCATCTTCAACATTATCGCTTCCTTTACCGAACCACTGCATAATTTCTGTTTTACGTTAAAAAAATAATGAAACAATTTTGATACCAATTTACTGATTATATCTATATCTCAAATACAGTTGGCCTCAGCGATGCAGATTTTAAAAGACCGCCTTTCCAACGGCCTATTTAAAGTTCAGTTTTTGTAGCTGTGGCTAAAATATATAACAAAAACGGCCCCAACCTCAGTTAGCGCCGTTCCGTTCATTTTTAGCGGTTTAATCGACCAGTTTGATTCCAAATCGGCCACCCCAAGGATCACCAATGGTCATTGCGGTCCACCTGTCCATTTCCATGTTTTTTGATCCTTGCCCAGTCCATTTCATGCCGCCCATAATTTTGCGCTGCTCTTCTTTAGTCAAAGCGGTTAGGTTGCTGGCCAGCTTTTCGAATTTATCGTCTTTGCTTTTCATCGTTTTAGGGTTTAAGTGGTTAAACATATACCCTTACCTAACAATCGATCGGCATTTTAAGTTTTAGGCGAAAGTATTCTACACAGTTTAACTAAATGCTTCCACGCCTAGCGCTATTCTTTTTTGTGTTTCGACTTTGCCCAATACGTTGGCGATATCAAATACACCCGGACCAAACTTACCTCCTACCAGCATGATGCGCAAAGGCAGCATCAGTTCGCCGGGTTTAAATCCTTTACTTTCGGCCAGGGCCTTAAATTGGGCCTCCCAATCCGTAGCTGTGGCCCCGTCTTGTAGCCCTGCAGCAAACTCTTGGAAAAATTCGCCTTTTGCTGCCGACCATTTGGGCTTTACCGATGCCACATCATACGCAGTTGGAATTGCAAAAAAGTATGCGGCCTGCGAAGCAAAATCGCCCAAAAGCGTACAACGGTCTTTCACCATATCGATCACTTTAAGCAGATAAGCATTGTCAGCCACCTCAATGCCCAAGCTTTGCAAGTCGGTTTTAACGCTTGGCGCCAAAACTTCGGCACTGGCGGTTTTGATCCACTCGTGGTTATACCATTTGGCTTTCTCGAAATCGAATTTGGCCCCGGCTTTGCTGATCCTGTCTATCGAAAACGAAGCAATCAGTTCGCCGAGCGTAAAAATTTCCTTGTCGGTGCCATCATTCCAGCCCAACATCGCCAAGAGGTTGACGAAGGCTTCGGGCATGAAACCCATTTCCTTAAATCCCTTGGTTACATCGCCGGTTTTTGGATCGGTCCAGTTCATGGCATATACCGGAAAGCCGAGGCGGTCGCCATCGCGCTTGCTCAGTTTGCCATTGCCATCGGGTTTTAAAATCAATGGCAGGTGCGCCCACTGTGGCATACTGTCTTTCCAGCCCAGGTATTCCCACAGTAGAATATGGATCGGCGCCGAAGGCAGCCATTCTTCGCCCCTAAAAGCGTGGCTTATTTCCATGGCCTTGTCGTCAACAACTACAGCCAAATGATAGGTAGGCATGCCGTCGGCCTTCAATAGTACCTTATCGTCGACCAAATTGGTATCAAAACTCACTACGCCACGAATCATGTCGTTAAAAGACACCTGTTCGTTGGCCGGCATTTTAATGCGGATGGTATGTGGCGTGCCACTGGCCAGCAACTCGCTGGTTTCGGTTTGCGAAAGCGTTAGCGAATTGCGCATTTGCATACGGGTTTGCTGACCATACAAAAAGTTAGGTTGCGCACTGCGCTTTTCGTTAAGTTCTTCGGGTGTATCGAAAGCATAATAGGCATAGCCGCTGGCCACCAATTGCTCGGCATACTGCCTGTAGCTGGGCTTGCGCTCGCTTTGGCGGTAAGGTCCAAAAGCGCCGGGGTTCTGCGGACTTTCATCGGGCGTTAGGCCACACCAGTTGAGGCAGTTGACGATGTATTCTTCGGCGCCCTCTACAAAACGGGTCTGATCGGTATCTTCAACGCGCAGGATGAAGCTGCCATTGTGCTTTTTAGCAAACAAATAATTAAATAAAGCTGTGCGTACGCCACCCAAGTGCAAGCCACCTGTTGGGCTTGGTGCAAATCTTACTCTAACTTTCTTTTCCATTACAGCGCAAAGATATATTTTTTAGTCCGTTTACGTTTCTGTAGGTATATTTTTGATTGCTATTTTGTAATTTGCCTCCACTCCCATATGAACCCGTATCAAAAAAAGCGCCGCTGGAAATTGTTTCTCCTTATTTTTGCCATTGTAATTGGCGGAGCCTCTGTGGTTTATTCGAATTTTTTCGTGAAGAAAATGGAGCGCGAAGAAGCGGCACAGTTCCAGTTACGGCTCAAGGTACTCGAACAGCAGATGCGGGTATACGAAAACGAGCGGCTGACCGGCATTTTTGAAACCATCAAGAAAAACAATACCATGGACATCATCATTACCAAAACCGATGGTTCCATTTACCTTTGGTATGGCCTTGATACCACCAAAACCCTCTATCCGGATATCAAAACCAAGGAATACGATTCGCTTTACTTTGCCAAGCAGTTGGCTAAAATGAAGCGGCAGCACAAGCCTGCCATGATGAAAGACCCCGACGATACGCCCCTGATTGCATATTACAAGGACTCCTTTATATTAACCCAGCTCAGGTATTTCCCTTATATCCAGCTAGGCGTAATCTTTCTCTTTCTATTAACAGCCTACGTGGCTTTTAGCTCGGCCCGCCGAGCCGAACAAGACCAGGTTTGGGTAGGTTTGGCCAAAGAAACCGCCCACCAACTGGGCACGCCCATTTCTTCGCTCATGGCCTGGGTTGAGCTCATCAAATCGAAATTTGACGCCGAAGATGATGCCCTGATTGCCGAAATGGAAAACGACATCCACCGGCTGGAAATTGTGACCGACCGTTTCTCTAAAATTGGCTCGAAACCCATCCTCGAAGACCATATCGTGTATATCGTTATTCAGAATTTTGTGGATTATTTCAAGATCCGCACTTCCGATAAGATCAACTTTGCGGTTATCGGCGATAAACAGGTAAGGGCCATGCTCAGCATCCCCTTGTTTGACTGGGTGATTGAAAACCTGCTCAAAAATGCAGCTAACGCCATCGAAAACGAAGGCAACATTACCATTAACATTATCGAAAACCTGGCTAAGGAGGAAGTGTTTATCGATGTAACCGATACCGGTCGGGGCATTCAGCGCTCGAGGTTCGACACCGTTTTCCAGCCGGGCTATACCACCCGCAAAAGGGGCTGGGGCTTGGGCCTTTCGCTAACCAAGAGGATCATCGAAAACTACCACCGCGGACAGATTTTTGTAAAGGAATCGGAACTGGGCAAGGGCACCACATTCAGGATTGTATTAAAAAGCAGCATAACTTATGAACCGACCACAAACACAGGAATACCCCGAGTGGTATGACAAATACATCAGCCTGGTAGCGGGAGATGTAATCGAGATTTTGGAAAAACAAGTAACCGAATTTTCAGACTTCATCAACAGTTTGGTGGGCAAAGGCGATTATGCTTATGCGCCAGGCAAATGGACCATCAAAGAGCTGATTGGCCACATTATCGATACCGAACGCATCATGGTGTTTAGGCTGTTGTGCTTTGCCAGAAGCGAAAAAGCGAGCATTCCCGGTTTTGACGAAGACGAGTACGTAGCCGCCGCACATTTTAACGACCGCAGCTTGCTGAGCCTTTCGGAAGAGTTTTTGCTCTTGCGAAAATCAAACCTCTACCTCATTAAATCCCTCAACGACGAAGAACTGGCCAAATCGGGCACTTCTAATGGCAACAGCATGACGGTAAAGGCTTTTGTTTATGTTTTGGCTGGCCATATCATGCACCACGTTAACGTCATCAAAGAACGCTACCTATGATCTGGTTTAAGGAATTTACGCCAGCCTTGCTCAACGATAGGCCCAAAAACCATATCGGGGCCTTGTTGGGCATCGAGTTTACGGCAGTTGGCGATGATTACATTGAAGCAACCATGCCTGTTGACGAGCGCACGCATCAGCCCGCAGGCATTTTGCACGGAGGCGCATCGGTAGTACTGGCCGAGACCTTGGGCAGCATTGCTTCGTACATGTGCATTGACCCACAGCAACAGATTGCCGTTGGTTTAGAGGTCAATGCCAATCACCTGCGTCCGGTAAGTTCGGGACTCGTCAAAGGCATTTGCAAGCCCCTGCATATCGGTGGCAAGACCCACATTTGGGAAATCAAGATGTACAACGACAAAGGAAAAATGAATTGTGTGAGCCGCTTAACGGTAGCCATTTTGCCAAAGCCGTTGTAGTAAAATTATTTAGGCCCAAACTACAGGCCATTGGCCAAAACCAATGCCGCAATATCCCTGGTTACCTGTGTTGGCGAGTTGCATTCGCAATTGCTTAAGCCGATGACATAGATATCTTTGCTTGGCACATAAACGCCCATGGTTTTGAAACCGAAAACGCTGCCTCCATGCTCTCTGGTAGGCGTTCCATTTATAGCTTTCAAATGCCAGCCATAGCCATAGGCAAATTCTTCGCCATTGTTCAGTTTGTATTTGGAAAAAGCCAGATTAGCGGTACTGGCATTGAGCAACAGGTTTTGGCGCAGCGCATTTTGCCACAGCAACATATCGTCTACGGTAGACATCAGGGCACCCGACGAGAAAGGGATGCTGAAGCTGATCGTTGGTTTATTGAGGTACGTTGCCCCTTTTTTGCGATAGCCATAAGCTCTTTTGTTAATTACGGCAACATCGCTCGCGTAGCGCGAATGGCTCATGCCTGCCTTGTCGAAAATATGCTTTTGGATATAATTTTCGTAGGTTTCGCCCGAAACCAATTCGATGATATAGCCCAAAACCACATAGCCCGAGTTGTTGTAGTCGAATTGCGCGCCGGGTACGAAATCAACGGGTTCGTTTTTAAAGAAATCGACCATTTCCTTGGGCGACAAGTCTTTTTGCGCAATGCTATTTAGCGATTTCATTTTGGTAAAATCCTTAATCCCAGACGTATGCGTCAGCAATTGGTGGATGGTTATTTTATCGCCATCAGGATAATCGGGAATATATGCCGAAATAGGTACGTTGAGCTTCAACTTTCCCTGTTCGGCCAGCTGCAGGATGGCTACTGCAGTAAATTGCTTGGTCATTGAGCCCAGCTGAAACACATTATCGGGCGTTAAATCAACTCCCAGTTCTACATTGGCCTTGCCAAATGCCTTCCGGTAAATAGGCTTTCCGTTTTTAGCCACCAGCAAAGCAACCCCTGGACCGTTTTTATCTTGGAAAACGCTGGCCAGCAGGCTGTCTATTTGTGTTTCTAGCTTTTGCGCCGGCGCCAGCAGCGGGATGAATGCCATCAACAGCAACACCCAGATTAGTTTAAAATATCTCATGTTTGGGATAGTGGTTTACAAAAAAGTCCGATAATTGTTTTGATTATCGGACTCTCCATTTTAAGTTTTCGGTTATTTCTGCTCGTCGAGCCATTTCTTTTCAATGGCATAGGAAACAATCAGGCCCAAGCCGCCAAAGATGCCAAGACAGCCAAAATAAATGGCTACGGCCTGTCCTTCTTCGTTGTGGTTCATATTGCCGCTAAACATGCCTCTCGACAAGAACAAGGCAACAATCAGCCCAATGCCTAAGCCCACCAGCAACAACCCGAATTTTAAGCTCAAAAAGGGCTTTGGTGTAGCTTTGTGAATGCCTGGATCGATGCCACGCTCAATCATGGCCATTTTTTCCTTGTTAGAAAAATACCTGATGCCGAATACCATTGCAAAGGCACCTAAAAAAAGTGATATTGGGATTAACTCTTCCATAATTTTATTTCTTTATTCGATTTATAATCTTTTAATTCTTGAACCGTGTTCTGCATACTATGACAACATCCTTTTTTTTTAGGTTACACCCTTAGCGAAAAAATTTTCATCATTTGTTATCTTTAGCCAATGCAAGCCGAATTAGCGCCAATTACAGCCAAGATAAACAGCATCTATCCTTTGCCCCAGGCAGAGCTGCAGCTACTTGTCGATTCGCTAGAGCGTGTAACCTATCCTAAAAACCAGCTGATTATTTGCACCACCAAAGTAGAAAACCACCTCTATTTTATTGCCAAAGGCATCGCGCGCGCCTATTGCCATGCCGAAAATCAACAAGTTACCTTTTGGTTTGGCCAAGAAACAGACCTGATTCTTTCATACCATAGTTACATTAACCAGCAGCCGGGCTACGAAAACATAGAGCTGCTCGAAAATGGCATATTGTACCGCATTTCAGACCAGGCTTTGCAATCGCTTTACCAAAACCATATCAATTTGGCCAATTGGGGCCGCAAGTTTGTAGAGCTGGAACTGATCAAGACCGAAGAAAGGCTCATCAACCGCCAATTCAAGTCGGCTGCCGAAAGATACCAGGAGCTGCTGGCGCAAAGCCCAAGCCTGCTTAAGCGTGTTTCGCTTAAGCACATTGCTTCCTACTTGGGTGTTACGCAGGTTACCCTAAGCCGGATCAGGGCCGAGCGGTGAGTGATGGTTGCGGGACTCGAGTTATGGGTTATGGGTTATGGGTCATGGGTCATGGGTCATGGGTTACGGGTTATGGGTTATGGGTTACAAGCCAAGTTAACTGAAAACGGCTAACCGAAACCTGTCAATTGAATTATTTAACATTTGTTAAAGGATGCCCGTTTGGAGATGCCGACCTTTGTCAAAAAAAAATACACAATGAGTTGGTTCTATTTAATTATTGCTGGCCTGTTAGAGATCGGCTTTACGACCTGTTTAAAATTATCAGACAATTTTACTAACCTGAAATGGGGCGCAGGCTTTTTGGTTTGCGCAGTAATGAGCTTTGTTTTTTTGAACAAGGCAACCGTAACCCTGCCTATGGGTACGGCCTATGCGGTATGGACGGGCATTGGCGCCATCGGTACCGTATTGGTGGGCATTATCTTTTTTAAGGAATCTTATAGCTTCTGGCGCATCTTCTTTTTAACTACCCTCATCATTTCTATTTTGGGCCTTAAGTTTTTTGCTGAAGCCAAAGCCTAATATTTTTGTAAATTGCTGTAACCTGTCGGCAAAACATCGCGTCATAGCCGATAACGTATGCAGCAAAAGGAAACAGATTTAGCTTTAATCAATGCCGTTCTGGCGGGTAACACCTCGGTTTATGCCGATTTGGTGAAACGCCATCAGCGCTTTGTGTTTACCTTGGCGCTGCGTTTTGCCAAGAACAGGGAAGATGCCGAAGAAATTGCGCAAGACTGTTTTGTAAAAGCCTATAAGGCACTGGGTACGTTTAAGCAAGATTCGAAGTTTACGACTTGGCTTTATACCATTACCTACACTACCGCCATGACCTTTTTGCGCAAGAAAAGATTGGCAACCAGTTCGATCAACGACGAAGAACAAGCATTTCAGGTGGCCAATAGCGATGCCAGTTTCGATGCCAATCTGGTTGAAAAGAAGTCGAGCTATGTGTACCTGAACCAGGCCATCGACTTGTTGCTGCCCGACGATGCCGCCATTATTACCTTGTTTTATAAAAGCGAGCAGAGCTTGGAAGAAATTGGCCAGACCCTGCACATGGAAGCCAACACCATTAAGGTTAAGCTGCACCGCGCCAGACAAAGGCTAAAGGAAAAATTACAATATTTGTTAAAAGACGAAGTTAAGGAGCTGATATGAATACAATAGAAGAACAACTTTGGAACTACATCGACAACAACTGCACGAGCGAAGAACGCGCAACTGTTGAAGCCAGGCTGGCCTTGGACAAAACCTACCAGCAAGTTTATCAGGAATTGTTGGCTGTACACCACGAATTGAGCATGTTGGAATTAGACGAGCCCTCAATGTCTTTTACGCGCAACGTGATGGAACAGGTAAAACTTGAGCCTAGGCCCATCGCCTTAAAAACTAAGGTAGACCAGCGTATCATCGGCTTTATCGGGGCATTTTTTGTGCTCTCTATTTTAGCCGTATTTATACTGGCCATTGCCAACAGCAAAACAAGCTTTGATTTCAGCATACCCAAGTTCAACTGGGATCTCGGTGCCGGCAAACTGGCCAACCCCACCGTCTTAAACGTATTCCTTTTGGTTGATCTGGTGCTGGCTTTGATTTATATCGACAGCATGCTCAGGAAAAAAAGGGCACAAAAAAAGGGAGTTTAAGCTCCCTTTTTTTATCGATTCCTATTTAGAAATTATTTTTTGAATAAGATAGGCAAGCTTACCTGCGTAGTGTCCCAAGCCATAATCAGGTTGGCACCGTCGGTACGATCGGTAAATGTCATCGAAAAAACCTCTAAAGGCTTCTCTAGTTTGGCTATCGGTACCTCTACCCTTACCACGTCTTTGCCTTGGTCGTAGGTAAAAGCACCCCACCTATCCGTTTGTTTGTTTACAATAATGGTCCATTTGTCTTTGCTCGGAATAGCGAACAGGCTATAACGGCCTTTTTTTACCTTCTTGGTGCCAATGGTTACGTTCTTATCGAAATAGATTTCGGTGTTTTCATTGGCTCCCAAGCGCCAAACCTTGTCAAACTGCTCTAAGATGCCGAAAATCTCTCTTCCCTTTTTTTGCGGGCGAGAATAAAGTACCTTGATCACAGGCATCGAATCATCTTTAACCTTGGTGGCATTTAACGGATAGTAGAGCGCATCCATCGGACTATCGTCTGGTTTCGGAAACTTAATCGCTGCTTCCTGCGCATTTGCTGCAAAACCGAACAATGCCAGGCATAGGCATAAACTCCATTTTTTCATACTCATTGGTTTTTTTTGCGGAAGACTAGTATTCGCGTCCTTTTACAATTTTATTCAGGAATAAACCTGCGAAAATCAGGCCTAAGATGCCACCTAAAAGGATCCAGCCCAAGCTAGTGGTTACGGCAATTACAGCCAACATACCGGTTAATAAACCTAAAACGTAGTAAACCCACTCAAAACTGTTTTTATTTTCTTCTGTGCTCATTTTGCTATTATGATTTGCGCCAAAGGTAAATATTTTATTTTAAAATTTTTGCGCTGTTTGTGGCTCCGTTCTTAATAAATCGTTGACCCTGACCATTTCATAACCTTGTTTTTTGAGGTATTTAATCAAGTTGGGCAACTGGTTATAGAATTTGTCCTTTCTTCTCGGATCAGTTCCGATATGCAACAATAGCATAAAGCCGTTCAATCCGTTGGCCTGTTTTTGGTCGTAATCTACAATAGATTGGTAAATTTCCTCGCTGCTCCGGTAGGATTTGCCCATTTCGGGATAGGTATAATCAGCATTAGAACGGGTTCCGGGCGTAAAGTTGACTAATTGCAGGCCCATTTCGCTGGTCCAGTTGGCAATGGTTTCATTGTACCACTCGTAGGGAGGCAAAAAGAAAAGCGCTTCTTTCTTTGCGATCCCGAATTTCGCCATGGCGCTGTAATTGGCCATCAAATCAGCTTTAAACTGGGGTTTACCAACTAATAGGCTATCTCTTTTGTTCCAGTCGTTGTACAGCAAGTGTTCGTTAGAATGAGCACCCAAGTAATGTCCACCTGCTTTGAGTTTCGTAATAAGTGGCGCAAAAGCCGGGTTGCGGTAAAACCTGCCCGTTAGAAAGAAGGAACCCTTAATGTTGTTTTGCGCCAGCGTTTGGGCAATGCTTTGGCCTCCGTCGGCAAATTCATCGCCGGTAAAAACCAATGCCAATTTCTTTTGGGCGCTGTTGCCTCGAATAATAGCCCCATAAGATTTGGTCACCTTCGGCTTTGTCGCTTCGGCCTTCGAATCGAAAGCGGCCAGCAGGTAAACCAAGGACGCCGTGCCATCCATGGTAGGTTCGTTGGTACTGTAGTCGCCATAATCGTCGTGGTAGACGGCCAAATCACTCTGAAACTCGGCATATTCGTCAGGCTCACCCAGTTGTATGCCAATCAGGCTTTTATAGATATTCGTGTAAACCGGGCCGTCTACCAGGCCGCCATCAATCGGATATTGTTTAAGGTGGGTAAAGGCCGAATGCGGATCAACGGGCGTATCGCCCCAGCTGGGCAAGCCATATACCATGCTTGTTCCCCAGGGATTGCAGCCCAACAGCCAATCGAAATTGGCCTGTTCCAATGCCGAAAAGCTCGAATCGCCACTCAATTCCCTATACCAAAAACACTGCATGGCAAAAGCCACGGTCAGGTTGTTGCTGCACCAGATAAAAGGCACGCCCCGGTAAAAGGCGTTTTGCCTGGCCCTGTTCCATACCTGCTCAATGCCTTGTTTGTAATAACCGATAAGCTGCTGTTTGTTTGTGCCTCCACTTTGCTTGGCTAATTCATAATGTCCAATGTTTACAAAAGGATACCACTGGTAGTGCTTGGCGGTATCGGCTTTGAGCCAAGGCGTAACGGGTTCTTGTTTGGCATAAAAAAAGGCCGAATCTAGCGTACCCTTGCCCTGCTTGGGCCTGTATAAATCGGCAACTTCAGGTTGGGGTTTCAACATGGCCAAGGCCAATTCCATATCGTCAACCCAATTGTCTTCGGCGTAAATGTAGGGCGATTTTACAGAAACCGTTTGGGTTACGCCCTTTTTGCGCAAGGCAAACTGGTAAGCGCTGTTCGATTTGGCGTGAAGCAGCTCTGAAAAACCGATGTTTAACGGATAAAAAATCTGGCTGCCCAGCGCAAAGGCACTGGCAAATTTGGCTGCCGTAGAACTGGTACCGGTAGTATTATTCATGAACTTGCCCCTTTGTTGAGGTTCGCCGTCAATAAAATACAATGGGCGTTCAAATCCTTTCCCATATTGGCTGTCTTCTTTGGGGATGCGCATGGTGAGGTGGTCGCGGTCGTCGGCCAGCTGGTTAAACATCACCCGGGCCGAAGGGTGCATTTTCAATAGCCAGTCGAGTCCCCATTTCGCTTCATCGAGCACATCGGGCAAGCCGTTTTTGCCATCCAAACCATTGGCCTGTTTCTCATCGCCAAAAGCCTGCGGAAAATCGCGATAAGCCATCAGCAGATGGTAGGTGGCATTAGCCGAAGTAGTCGAATACTGCAGGTAATCGCTGGCATCGTGCCAACCGCCCGAAGCATCAACATGCGTACTGTCTTTGATTCCGGCCTTGGCGCCGTAAAGCGCAAAGCCATCGTGTGTGTGGCAACTGTCTCTTAAAAAAGGATTGAAACCGCTTCGTTGCTGGCGCAGGTAGCGCAGGACGAAATCGGCCGTGTGCCGATACACCTCGTTATTGATGATTACCGTAGGCGAAACGATCGTTCCTACCCTGATCAAATAGCGCCCCGGCGTTTTAAAATCCGAAAAATCAAGCCGTGCTGTACTGGCAAATGGGCCATAGGCGCCAAATTTGGCAATTTTGGCAGATGAAAAAACCACTTGGCCACTCCGCTCGTCAAGCAATTCGAAACCATTAGGCGGCAACTGTTCCTTGCTGGCCCAAACAGCTACTTTGACTGCATTGGGCAAATAGCCCAGCAAATTGATGCGCACCCAGGTCTTGGGGTCGTCTTTTGCTGCTTTTTTACCGCTAAACGAAAGCAGCAACAAGCCAACCGTCGTTAAAAAGAACAATAGGATAATTTTTTTTCTCATCGCAAAACCCTGTTTTATGCATGGGCAGGGCATTAAAGGTAATGAATTATCATCCATTTGTAAAACAGGAGCAAGTAGATTTGGAAATTAATCAATCGATTGATTAGTTTTGCTGCGTCAAAACAAGAAATGGAAAAAACAGATAAAAGAACTGATATCCTGAGGGCAGCCGAAAAGCTATTTGCCGAGTTTGGCTACGAGGGGACTTCCACCCGTCAGATCTCGAAGGAATCGGGCGCCAACATGGCGATGATCAATTACTATTTTGGTAGTAAGGAGGGGGTTTTCTTGGAAATTATGGAAGATCGGATTTCTGGTTTCAAATCGCAGCTCAATTTGATTGCCGAAGAGCAGATACCAGCCAAGGAAAAACTGCTGAAAGTGGTAGAACAATACACCCACCGTATTTTTTCTAATGTGTGCTTTCATAAAATGATGCACAGAGAACTGTCGCTCACGCAACGCCCCGAAATGTTTACGCAGATCAAGGAGGCGATGGCACAAAACCTGAACGTGATCGAATCCATCATCAGCAGCGGCATCAAAGAAGGCCATTTTAGACCGGTAGACGTGCGCATGAGCATTGTCAGCATCATGGGCACCATCAGCATGGCGGCTACCTCACCCAACAAGGTAAATCCGGATATAGATTTCGACATCAAAAACGACGAACAAAGAGCCCAACTTGAAAAGAGATTGGTAAACCATTTAAAAGATCTCATCATTACCCATTTAACAATCCCAAAAAATGATAAACAATAAATTCAAAATCCTGATTGCGACGTTACTGCTACCCGCGGCTTTACAGGCGCAATCGCTCAGAAAGCTCAGTTTGCAGGAGGCTATCGATCTAGGCGTAGCCAATAGCAAAAACCTGAAGCTGGCGCAAAACAAAATAGACGAATCCGTGGCTAAACTGGCGGTCATTAAAGACAATTCGCTGCCTACGGCTACGGCCAGCTTTTTGTATAACCACGCCGAAATCCCGACCAATACCCTCAGCATTGGGGGTGGCAATCCTATCCATTTGCCTAACCGGGCCGATGCCTTTGTAGGTACCGCAGCCGTACAAGAATTGGTTTATGGCGGTGGCAAGTACAAATTGGCGCAAGAATCGACCAAGCTTTTAACCGAGGTGGCCAAATTGGATGCCGATAAAAGCAAGGAAGAAATCAGCTACGCGGTGATCAACACCTATTTTTCGCTATACAAGGTGATGCAGAGCAAAAAAGTAGTGGCCCAAAACCTAGAAGCCATTGCAAGTCAGCTGAAACAGGCCCAACGCTTTTTTGAGCAGGGCATTGTAACCAAAAACGATGTGTTGAGGTTCCAGTTGCAACAAGCCAACGTCTCTTTAACCGATATGGAAATTGAGAACAACCGCAAAATCATCAACTACAACCTCGATATTCTGCTAGGCTTACCCGAAGATACCGAGATTGCCTTGGGCGAAACCGAACTGCCTTTGCAAAACGTAGAACCTTTGTCAAGCTACATCAGCTTGGCCATGGCCAACCGCCAGGAACTGCAGCAACTAGACCTGCAAAACAAAGTAGCTGGCGTGAATATCAAATCGATCAAAGCCAATACATTGCCAACCGTTGGCGTAGGTGCCAATCTGTATTACATTAACCCGAGCGGCAAATTTATTCCGCCAGCAGAGCAGTATATCATGCCGGTTACCGTTGGCGCTACCATTTCGTGGAATGTAGCTTCGTTGTGGACCAACAAGAACAAAATATCGGAGGCCAAAATCCAGCAACAGGAAATCGGCATACAGAAAGATATTTTCAGCGATAACGTGAAAACAGAGTTGAACAAAAACTACCAGAACTATAAACTGGCCGTTCAGAGGATCGGCGTGTTGGAAACTTCTATTGCCCAAGCTACCGAAAACGACAGGTTACTGGAATCGAAGTACAAAAACAACATTGCTTCGGCTACCGACAGGATCGATGCCGAAACCTTGCTTTACCAAGCCAAAATCAACCTCGAATTGGCCAAGGCCGATGCCCGTTTGGCTTATTATACCTTATTAAAATCAACAGGAAAAATTTCTCAATAAAATCTTAACCCAACAAATAATGACAACACCGAAAAAAAAGAAAAACAAAGTTATTCCCATTATACTTGGCGTACTGATCTTGATTGGTGCCATATTCGGAATTAACGAATACCTGTATTTCAGCAAACACGTGGATACAGACGACGCCCAAATTGATGGCGATATCAGTCCGGTGGTAGCCCGCGTTGGCGGCTATGTAAAGGACATCAACTTTGAAGAAAACACAAAAGTTAGCCAAGATCAGGTTTTGGTTACCTTAGACGATCGCGATTACAAAATCAAGGTAGAGCAAGCCGAAGCTGGCCAGGTTGGTGCCCATGCAGGTGTTGGCGTATCGCAGGCGCAAATTGTAGCCACCCAAGCCAATACCAGTACGGCCAAGGCCAATATAGAAGCCGCCAGGGTAAAACTGGCACTAGCCCAAAAAGACTACGACCGTTATGCCAATCTGATTAAAGATGGCTCGATTACGCAACAGGCTTTTGACCAGGCTAAAGCATCGAAAGAAACCGCACAAGCGGCCTATACCGCTGCCGTAGACCAGTACAACGCCGCCGTTAAGCAAGTGGGAACTACCCAATCGCAATTGAGCGTAAGCAGCTCGGGTGTTACCCAACGCCAATCTGATGTAGATTTTGCCAAACTGCAATTGTCGTACACCCAAATCAAAGCGCCAGCTACGGGTATCGTTTCTAAAAAGAATGTGCAAAAAGGCCAGTTGGTACAAGCCGGACAGTCGCTGTTTGCCATCGTTAACGAAAACAGCCTTTACGTAACCGCCAACTTTAAAGAAACCCAGCTAGAAAAGCTGCACTCGGGCCTAAAAGTTAAAATCGTTGTGGATGCTTATCCGAAAGACGAGATTGAAGGCGAAGTATACAATTTTGCCCCAATTACAGGCGCAAAGGGATCGCTTTTGCCTCCAGATAATGCGACCGGCAACTTCGTAAAAGTGGTACAAAGGGTACCTGTAAAAATCAAAATCCAAACCAAAGACAAAGCAATTTTAGAAAAACTGCGCCCAGGCATGAGCGTTAAAGTTTCTGTGTCTATTTAAAAAATCATCAGATGCCTGAAGTAGGTTTAAAAAAATGGGTAATTACATTTACCGTGATCACGGCTTCCTTGCTGGAGCTGATTGATACCACGATTGTAAACGTAGCCATACCCCAAATACAGGGTAACCTGGGCGCTACGCTTGAAGATGTGGCCTGGTTATCTACAGGATACGCTGTTGCGAACGTTATCGTACTGCCCATGTCGGGTTGGCTGGGTAGCCGCTTTGGCCGAAAAAATTATTTCCTCACCTCGATTATTGTTTTTACCATTGCTTCTTTCCTCTGCGGCAACGCAACCTCGTTAGAAGAACTGGTGCTTTTCCGTATCCTGCAGGGCTTGGCCGGCGGGGGTTTGATTTCTACCGCACAGGCTATTCTTTTAGAAACCTGGCCTAGAGAAGACGTGGGTATTGCCACGGCCTTGTTTGGCTTGGGCGCCGTTGTGGGTCCAACCGTAGGTCCAACCATTGGGGGCTATATTTTAGAGGTAAGCGACTGGCCTTGGATCTTTTACGTAAACATTCCCGTCGGCATACTGGCCGCCTATTGTACGTACACCTTTGTCAAGGCTACGCCTAAAGACGGCAAGGGCCTTCCGGTCGACTGGTGGGGCATTGCCTTGCTGGCTATTGCGGTAGGCAGTTTGCAAACCGTACTGGAAAAAGGCGAGAGCGAAGATTGGTTTGCCACCCCTTATATCATCGTATTAAGCGTTACTTCCGTACTGGGGCTGCTCTTGTTCATTTGGCGCGAACTGAGTACGAGCCATCCGATCGTGAACTTTAAGATTATGCGGCACCGAAGCTTTTCTATCGGCATGTTCACGTCCTTTATTTTGGGCTTTGGTCTGTACGGTTCGGTATTCGTGTTTCCGGTGTTCTGCCAAAACTTGTTGGGCTTCTCGCCACTCCAAACCGGCGAGCTTTTGTTTCCGGGTGGTTTGTGTACCATTGCCATGATGCCTTTTATCGGTATGTTCCTCAAAAAGGGGATTCCGGCACAGTTCATGGCTACCATCGGCATGTTCCTGTTCTTTGTGTTCTGCGATATGTTGAGCAAATCGACCTTGTCATCGGGAACCGGACAATTCTTCCTGCCCTTGGTGATCAGGGGTATCGGCATGGCCTTGTTGTTTGTGCCTTTAACCACTTTGGCCATCCAGGATTTGAAAGGTCCTGAAATTGGACAAGGTTCTGGTTTGAACAACATGATGCGTCAATTGGGTGGTTCGTTCGGTATTGCCGCGCTAACCACTTTGATCCATACCCGTCAAGGTTTCCACCGAAATAATCTTTTAACCAACGTCAACGAATACAATCCTGCCTTTACCGATCGCCTTAATGGCTTGATCCATACCTTTATGGCGAAAGGCGCGAGCTTTTTAGATGCCAAATTAATGGCCATGAAAGCCATCGAAGGTGCCGTTGTTAAACAAACGTTGCTGTTAACCTACAGCGATGCCTATTGGGTAGCTGGCATGATCCTTTTATGTTCAATTCCTTTACTGTACCTGCAGAAGTTCAAAAAGAACGTAGAAGTGCCTACAGATGCCCATTAATAAACAAAGCCGGTCGATTGACCGGCTTTGTTTTTCCCAAAAAATTAACAATTAATTACAAAATTTTTCTTGCGAGAAATCTTGCTGATACTTTTAAAAGATTTGATTAACCTTTAATAAGATACAAGGTACGGATTTTTTACATAAGTCCAAAATTTATCCTGGTCATCTTTTTCTGATTTCCGATTTTTTTTTGTTCATAAGGTCTAATATGCGTACCTTTTCAGCATGCAAGCACTTCAACCTACCAGTCAGCGCGAAACAATTTTTAACAACGAAGTTATTTCCCGCTTCGAATTATACAATAGTTTATTCCTTACCCTTCCTTTTTATAAAGTAAAAGATACGGGCACCTTATTGCCTTTGTTTATCAAAAGTTGCGAAGATGGCGTAAAAAACCACGAAACGCCGCACAAGCTTATCGAAGAGTTCTTTGCCAAGTATACGCCCAACACCAATCCTCAGGATATCATCGACCTGCTGTTCAGGTTTATCCAGTACATAGAGCGTCAGGTTGTGCTTTTTGATGCTGTGGAAGACGCTTCTTTCAACAAGCTCAACGTAGCCGACGAGCAGACTTCCTTAAGGGCGCTGTTCCTCAAAGCCAACGACGATAAAAAACTGCACCGCAAGGTTGACCACCTGATTGAAGAATTTTCGCTGCGCCTGGTGCTTACCGCCCACCCTACCCAGTTCTATCCGGGCAGTGTGCTGGCCATTATCAACGACCTGACTACCGCCATCAGAAGCAACGATATCAGCACCATTAACCAGTTGTTGCAGCAGTTGGGCAAAACGCCGTTTTTTAACAAGAAATCGCCAACCCCTGTTGATGAGGCCCTGAGCCTCGCCTGGTATCTCGAGAACGTGTTTTACTTTGCCGCCGCCAATATCCAGGCTGGATTGAACCAGCTGCTGAGCGAATACCATATCGATCCCAAAAAAGTAATCGAACTGGGCTTTTGGCCAGGTGGCGACAGAGACGGCAACCCTAACGTGCACCCCGAAACTACTTTGCAGGTTTCGCGTATGCTGCGCCAAATCCTGTTCCGTTGCTATTACCGCGATTTCAGAAACCTGAAACGCCGCATCACTTTTAGGGGCGTTGAAGACCATATTGCCACCCTGCACGATGTGCTGTACAAAAACGCTTTCGACAGCAATATTGAGCTGAAAGATATTTCGCCATTCATAATCGAAAACCTCAACAAGATTAAACAAACCCTGGTTAGTGACCACGGTGGCTTGTTTAGCGATTTGGTTGACGATTTGTTGCGCAAGGTAGAACTGTACCGAAGCCATTTTGCCTCGCTCGACATCAGGCAAGACAGTCGCATCCTGCGCAAGGTACACGCCTATTGCCGCGAGCAAAAGCCCATTAATTCTTTGTTCAGCAAAGATTACGATCAATTGCCCGAAGCTGAAAAACTAAAGGCACTTACTTTTAAAAATGCCAAGATCATTTACAGCGGCCAGCAAGACAACCTGATTGAAGATACCCTGCAAACCATTGCCCAGCTGCAACAGATGCAGGCCGAGAACGGCGAAGAGGCCTGCCATCGTTTCATTATCAGCAATTGCCAACAGGCCAGCGATATTTTGCAGCTGATGGAGCTGTTTTTATGGAACGGCTGGGAAGCCGAAACGTTGACTATTGATTTTGTGCCTTTGTTCGAAACCGTAAACGATTTGGCAGGTGCCGGCGAGATTATGGAAGCGCTTTATACACACCCTTTTTACCTACAGCACCTAAAACGCCGCGGAGGCAAGCAAGATATCATGCTAGGTTTCTCTGATAGTACCAAAGATGGCGGTTATTTAATGGCCAATTGGTCTATTTTTAAGGCCAAAGTGGCCTTAACCAAGGTATCAGAAGAACATAACATTAAATTGGCTTTTTTCGATGGCCGTGGAGGTCCGCCTGCACGTGGCGGAGGCAAAACCCATCGCTTTTATGCTTCGATGGGCAAGGAAATTGCCAACAAGAACATCCAACTGACCATACAGGGCCAAACCATCAGTTCGCAATACGGTTCGGTAGATAGTGCGGCATTTAATATCGAGCAATTAATCAATGCGGGTATCTCTTCAGGCGTAAAAGAAAAACACAATGTATTGCTAGATAAAGCCAACTACACCATTTTAGACAGCATGGCCAAAGACAGCTACGATGCCTTTTTGGCTTTGCGTCAGCATCCTTTGTTTTTGCCTTATCTCGAAACCCTCTCGCCGTTGAGCCTCTTGTCTAAAATCACCATCAGCAGCAGGCCTGTCAAAAGAAATGGCGGCGAAGCCCTCAAACTCGACGATTTAAGGGCCATCAGCTTCGTAACTTCCTGGAGCCAGCTGAAACAGAACATCCCGGGATTTTATGGCGTGGGAACGGCTTTGAAAAACCAGGAAGATGCCGGAAACTGGGAACAGGTCAAAAACACTTATCAGGAATCGGGCTATTTCAAAACAATTGTCGACAACTGTATGATGTCTATGAGCAAATCTGATTTTGCCATTACCGCCTATTTGGCCAAAGACAAAAAATTCGGCGAATTTTGGAAAGTGCTGCACAACGAATTCGAATTGAGCAAGAAAATGCTCATCAAACTTTCGGGCCACCATGCCTTGATGGAGAATTATCCCGTTGAGAAGCGTTCTATCGCCATTAGAGAGAAGATTATACTGCCATTGGTGCTGATCCAGCATTTTGCCCTAGAGAAGCTCCAGCACGACCTAAACGACGAAAAAAGGCAAGCCTACGAAAAGCTGGCCATCCGTACGGTTTATGGTATTGTAAACGCAGGACGGAATTTGGCCTAATTTGAGGTGGATGTAGGGAAGGCCGAGGGCGGGAAGGTCTATAAAGAAAGACACCAACAATTAAAGCCAACATGGCGAAGCCTTCAAGACTTCTTAAACGCCCTAGTGCAAGTTTCAACAACAAAGCAAACCGTAACAATAAGTTAGTAAATTTATCTTATAGTTAACCTAAAACTATAAACTGATGAAACCCTACAAATTTTTGATCGCCGTTGTGCTATTGCTTTTATGCCTAACCGATATTGCCTGGTGGTTTACGATTACCGATCGCGAGATAAGCTATGAAGCGATGCAGGCCTCTTATCTTTCTATTTTTCCGCCATTTTTACAAAGCCTCTCCTTACTTACCTGGCTCATGATAGCCTTCCTGGTTATCGCAGCTGTGTTTTTTATGCAGTCGAGAAAAGAGAAAGGCCTAAAACTCGTAGCCAATGGCGGTATGATCTTGAGCTTTATCCTGGCCTTTTGGCAATTGTTTTCGCTCATGTAGCTTTAAGCCCGTATCTTTATGGGACAAGCCTAAATCATGGAACTGAACTGGACCTATAAAAATTTTGACGACTTAAGCACCGCCGAACTATATGCCATTTTACAACTGCGAAGTGAAGTTTTTGTGGTTGAACAAAATTGCGTTTACCTCGACCTTGACAACAAGGATAAAAAATCAATCCATTTAATGGCTTGGCAGGACGATGATTTGGTGGCTTACACGCGTTTGGTGCCTCCCGGTGTTTCTTTTGCCGAAGCCAGCATTGGCCGGGTAGTTACTTCGCCACGCCATAGGGGCACGGGCGTTGGCATCAAGCTGATGCAAAAAAGCATTGCGCATTGCCTAGCCACTTACCAAACCCAAAGCATCAAAATCGGCGCACAGCTTTATCTTCAAAAATTCTACACTAACCTGGGCTTTGTGCAAAGCAGCGAGCCATACGATGAAGATGGCATTCCACATATTGAAATGATCCTTTCAATGGCTTAACCCTTTCGATCAGCGTTTTTAAACGATGTAACCTCCCTCACCGTTAAAATCCCTGGCCTTTTGTTGGTATTTTTCGCCAACGGTTTAAATAGCCCTCTGCCGCTTGTTGGTGATGAACACCAATCTGTACGGCGCGCATAAAAAAGGTCCAATCCTTGCGGATCGGACCTTTACGGGACAATACAAAAATCTTTATTTGTCTATAGATCCCATTACACGTTGTGCAAAGGCATTTAGGGCATCTTTTTCGGCCATGCCTCCTTTTACCTGTGCATGTACTTCGAGTGCGCCACAAATATTGGTGATCAGTTCGCCCGCCACATCAATCTCTGCTTCGTGTACGCCCCTAAACTCGCAGAAAGCTTCTAGTACTTCTAGGGTAGCCTCCAACTGTTCAGGGCTGCTGCTTTGAAACAGCTGTCTTATCACTGGAACTTTCATCTCTCCTTATTTTATCTTGTCGAACAACTCGGTTAAAACTTCCGCTTTATTGGTTTGTACCTGCCCTACCAAAGCTCCGCCATCAAAGGCTGCGAAAGTTGGCAAGTTATCTACATTGGCCAATTTGCGCGAGTCTGGTAGTTTTTCAGCATCAACAATCAAAAAAGCAACGTCTTCGTTTTCGGCCGCCAATTTTTTAAACTTAGGTTTCATGATCCTGCAGTTGCCGCACCAAGATGCCGCATACTGAACCATCACCTTTTTGTTGTCGGCTACGTATTGCTGCAAATTATCTTCTGTTAATTCTAAAAACATGTGATCTGATTTAAATTAGTTAGCGCTTAAGTACTCGGCTACGCCAGTTCTGTTGGCGTTCATGGCTTGCTTGCCTTCTTCCCAGTTTGCCGGACAAACCTCGCCGTGTTTTTGTACGTGGCTATAAGCATCAATCAAACGCAGATACTCTCTAACGTTTCTGCCCAATGGCATATCGTTTACGCTTTCGTGGAATACTTTACCAGTTTCGTCGATCAGGTAAGTAGCTCTATAAGTTACGTTCGAGCCTGAATAGGTTTCGTTGCCTTCTTCATCGAACTCTACCTCTTGATCTAAAATACCCAAGATGTTGGCCAAATGCCTGTGGGTATCGGCCAAAAGCGGATAGGTTACGCCTTCGATACCGCCATTGTCTTTTGCGGTATTTAACCAGGCAAAGTGCACTTCGTTGGTGTCGCATGAAGCGCCAACTACCATGGTGTTTCTGCTTTCGAACTCAGGCAAAGCCGCTTGGAAAGCATGTAGTTCTGTAGGGCAAACAAAAGTAAAATCTTTAGGATACCAGAATAATAAAATCTTGGTTTGTTTATTTACCGCTTCTTCAAATAAGTTGATCTTTAAATCGTCTCCCATTTCTGAGATTGCATCGATACTAACGCTCGGGAATTTTTTACCTACTATTGCCATAATTTTTGGTTTTTTCTAAAATTTGATGGCGCAAAGGTACGGCTATTCGGCTTCAAAAACAACCAAGTTCGGCTTATTGTACATCTATAATATTGATGGCCATATAGAGAGAAACTATATGGCCATCATAACAAATTAGAGCCTATCTATTTTTTCAAAATGCCATTTGAAGTACAAACAATCTATCGGCATTTTCTTCCCCTGCCTATTCCAAAAGAGACAGAAGGTGAGGATTATTTCTTCAACGTGCTTTCAAACAGCTTGAAAATACGTTTGTATTCGTCGGTCCAGCTGCTCGGCTCAACAAAGCCATGATCTTCTACCGGATAAACCGCCAGCTCCCAATTGTCTTTACCCAACTCGATCAGGCGTTGGCTCAGGCGAACAATATCCTGAAAATGTACGTTTACGTCAACCATGCCATGCAACATTACCAAATCGCCTTTCAATTTGTCGGCGTAGTAAATCGGCGAGCTGCGCTTGTAGGCCTTTGGATCGTTGAAAGGTTCGTTCAGGATGTTTGCGGTATAACCATGATTGTAATGCGCCCAGTCTGTAACCGAACGCAAGGCCGCCCCTGCCGAGAAAACCTCCGGCTCCTTAAACATGCCCATTAAGGTGATGAAACCTCCATACGAGCCTCCGTACAGGCCTACATGCTTAGGATTGACGCCATACTTTTCTACCAGCATCTTCACGCCGTCTACCTGGTCGGTTAAATCCTTGCCGCCCATGTTGCGGTAAATACCCGTGCGGTGATCACGGCCATAGCCCGAACTTGCGGTATAATCGATATCAATTACCGTATAGCCATTATCGGCCAACAGGTTATTGAACATGTATTCGCGGAAATATTGGCTCCACCAGTAATGCACGTTCTGTAAATAACCTGCGCCATGCACAAATACCACTGCTGGCTTGTTAGGATGCGGATTGGTGGCTGGATACACCCTGGCATACACGTCGGCACCATAACGGTTCTTAAACGAAACCAGATCTGGCTGGCGCCATTTGTAGCTGTCGAATTCGGCACTTGTTGATTTGGTGATCTGTACCGCCTTGGCGCCTGGTTTGTTTGGCTGGATGTACAGTTCCCAAGGCTTGTCCATGTAAGAATAGTTGATGGCAATCCATTTTTCATCAGGCGACATGGTAATCTCGTTGCCACCTTTCATCGAGGTAAGCTGCACCAAATCGCCACCATTTACGCTCAGCTTATAGAAATGGGTAATGCCCGGGTGTTCTTTGTTGGCTGTGATGTAAAAAGTGGTTTTATCTTTCGAAAGGTCAACGCGCTGCACTTCCCACTTGCCAGAAGTGAGCTGCTTTTTCTCGCCCGTGGCCACGTTGAATGTATACAGGTGCGAATAGCCCGTCGCTTCGCTTTGGAAATAGAAGCGGTTGTTGTCTATCCATTGGATGCCGCGGCCTATGCCTGGCCCGCCGATCCAGGCTTCGTCGCGCTGACGATCAATGATGCTCACGCTACCGGTGGCGGCATCGAGTTTCAAAATCCAAAGGTCTTTGTTGTCTTGCGCATCGGCCACAATAACTGCGGTAGAACCTGTTTCGTTCCAGATTGGCGCGCTCAAACTCACTTTACGGTCTTCATTCTTTTTGGTGCGCTCCTCCAGTTCTTTAGGATAATCCTTTACATAATCAGGTAAATCTTTAATGCCTGGTATTTGAGCGGTTTTTATCGTATAAACACTGTCTTTATCGGTGTTGTAGATAAAAGTTTCCGATACATTAAGATTTTCGCCCACCTTGGTGCGCCCCGGAATATCTTCGGTATAGCCTGAAGCAGTAACATAGTTGGGCACAATGGTGTTGTGGTTGGTGGTTGGCGTAGTTAGGCGATAACTTACGTATTTGCCATCGGGACTTACCACAATGGCCGAAAGGAATTTATCGTCTAAGTAAACTGGTTTCATAACGCGCTGGCTGGCATCGGCACCACCAAAAGCACGACGTGGCCCGCCTCCGTTAAACCCTCCCCTTGGGCCTTGCTTGTTTCTTTTTTTGATGATGTCGAACAAGTCAGTCTGCTCGTTTCTGAGCCAGGTATCCTGAACGCTTGGTGCCGTACTGCCTGGTGTGCTACCCGGTGCACCAGGCCCTGGCCTTTTGCCTTTCACAAAATTGGTAAGCTGCTTCAGTTCGTTCGTTGCCATGTTGAGCTGGAACATATTGTCGCCACGCTGAAACACCACATCGTTGTTGTACAGAAAACGGGCGCCATTTTCACGCTCTACCGTGTTGGTCAGCCTCGATTCCTTTTTGGTTTTGAAGTTATAGAAATAGATGTCGCCACCCTTTTCAGACAAGCCCAGCGACTTGTCTTTGTTGTAGGCATAATTGGTCTCGGCCGCTTTTTCGGCCGCGTTGTCTTCGGTAGGCTCTGGCTTGTTGGTTAATACGCTGACCTTATAAGGCTGGTCTTTTTCCTTGTTTTCGGGATTCCAGCTAAAGAAAACGGTTTTGCTATCGGCCGACCAGCGGTAATTGCTGGGCGAAGTGCCCATCCATTTAGGATCGCGCATGATTTTTTGCACGGTTAACGGCGCCAATTGCTGTGCCTGCGCGATGGCCGCGCCCGATAGTAAAAAGAATACGAAGTACTTTTTCATTTTTATTTTTTTGTGCCCCAAGCCGAACTTAACCTGGGGCGTTGATGCTTAATTTGACTTGCTGGCTACACCGCCTTTTTTGCTGCTTACGTTTACGGTAAATTTGCTGCCACCTTTGACCAGCCAGCGCACGGTTACATAAGAATTGCCCGCAATGTTGCCTACCTTGATGTTGGCCGGATCCAGTTTTTGTTCGGTGGTTATTCCCAAATCGCGGTTGTTGACCACCATGCCCGCTACTACGGTTCCGCCGGTTAGCGAAATGATGTCAGGGGTTTCGATGTTGTTTTTCACATCTTGACTCGAGTGGGTAGGAATCATCCTTTCGTTGCTTACAACAGCCGTTACTTGTGTTAATCCGCCACCAATTTCTTTCACCTCAATTTCGCCGACACTTAGCTTAGGCGTATTGTAGGCATGAAAAATACTGAAGGCCATGTTGCGGTGCGCATCGCTTTCGAGCAGGAAGCCCGGATGCAAACGGGTATAGGTTTTCTTGAACCCACCGATTTCGATATCTCCATATTGCGGATGTTTAAACGGATGCCAATCTACGAAGGCATCTTTCATCAGCAGGTCTTTATCGAAGCTGTATAGCTGCGCCTGACTGTCTTCGCCATCGGTTTTGTTGTACATCGAATAGCCTGTCCACAACTCGTTAGAGAAAGTGTAGATGCCCCGGCCACCGTAAAACCAATCGAGTTCGCCTCCGAAAACCGAATACAGGTCTTTGTAAACCACCAAATACTTGTAGCCGGGCAACATTTCTTCGCCTTTTTTGCCCAAGGCATCGTACACGCGAACATCTAAGGCATTGTAGGTGTCTAAATCTTCCAATGCGCCTGGCCCTCTCAAAATCATACCGCCATTGTTGTGGTATGACTGTGCGGCGGCGATGTTCGGATGTTTCATCACAAAATCAACAATAGCCCTGTTTTCAGGTAAAGAGAAAGGATATTTGTAGGCTCCGCTTTGGATGTAATTAGGTTGCCAGTTCCAGCCCCAATCGCGGTTCGGATCGTAGGCCCCTTCGCCGTCTTCGTTTACGAAACCATCGCCATCGTTGTCAATTCCTTCCGAACCCAGAAGTTCATAAAAATCGCCTTTTTCGTCGTTGCCTACCATAATCATGCGGCGCGGATCGCTTGGATCTACCTTGAAACGTCCGGTTGGACTTTTGCGGCGCATCATGACAATGTGGCCATCGCCATCCAAATCGTCGAAACCGTCTTCATTGGTAGCCCCATCACGGTCGTTATCGATTGGAATCATGCCCGAGCGTGGCGAGTGCGCCGTATTAGCCTGGTGAATGAAGTTATCCCTTGCATCAGGATTGATGGTTGGCGCAATATAAAATGTTTTATCAGCCAGCAGCGATTGAATGGTTTTATTGCCGGCATTGAACATCTCGGCCAGGTACCAAGCGGTGTACAAGGCAAATTCGCTGCCCTGTATTTCGTTAGAGTGGATGTTGCCATCGATGTACATGGCCGGTTTTTTATCGGCGTTGCCTACTTTGGTATCGGTGATGGTCATTACCCAAAGGTCTTTGCCCTGAAACGATTTGCCCATCGATTCGAGCTTAACCAGGTTAGGGTGCGCCGCGACTAGTTTTTTGCAGATATCGGTAATGGCCGCATAGTCGTTATAGCGGTTCCAGCTTACCATTACTTTGGGATTGGGTGGCGTACCTACCGCAGCCAATATATTTTCGGGTTTTTGAGCCCTCGAAACTCCGGCGCACAAAATCATTGCAGCCAGAAGAATAGTTTGTTTAATTCTCATTGTGTTTTGATTATAGTGCTACCTCAATTGATTTGCTGCCTGTGGTTGGACTGCCGGCATCGATGGTTACCTTGCCTGTACCCTTAATTAGCCAGGTCAATTCCTTAAAATCTTTACCGGCTATGCTTTCCAGCGTTTGCGACTTACGGCCGCTTACCACGGTTTGGTTGGCATTGGTATTTACTTTTACGGCAATTTTTTTGAGAAAGTAACTGCGATCGCCCACTTTGGTATAGGTTGGCAAATCGCCATTGTTCATCACCTTTAGGGTTACGCGGGTTAAGCCATCGGCTAATTTTTCGGTTTTAAGGCCAATCAGTTCAAGCTGTGGCGCCATGGCGGCCAAGCCAATCAGGAAATCGGTGTGCTTGCCCACAATGCCATCCACCATTTTGTAGGGCGGATTGTTGAGCACAAACGGATCCAGGCCGCCTACTTCAACGGTCTGTCCCGGAAAATCAGGATGTTGAACCGCTTTCCAAGGCGTAAAGGTATCGGTAATGCCTTGGCTGGCTGCCCAACGCAGGTAGGAAGCTACGGCATCGTCGTTGGTTAGTTTCTTTTCTTTTTTAGCCGAATCGGGGGCTACTTTCGGCACCCACCACCCCGGTGTGCTGAGGCTCAATCTGCCATAATGGAAATAGGCCCATTGCGAAAAGTCGCCGCTTTCGGCCTGTGTTTTCGGGGCGTCTTTGGTTTTGGTGATTTTATTGTAACGCTCAGAAACCAGCGCGTTGCTTTTCACATCGGCATCGAACCAGCTGGTAATTACGCGTTTGGCTACTCCGGCAGGGTTAAAAGTTACCGGAGCCGAAAGGTTGTTTACCGGACCGAAGGTAACTACAGCGTATACATTAAAAGCGTCGAACAGGAAATCGAACAATGCCCTATTTTCTTTTTCTGAAACGGCATATTCGCCGGCGCCCGGAATAAAGTTTTTGTAGTTGTAGCTTGAGTTTTTGTTGAAATGTACTCCTCCCTCGCCATCTTCGTTAAAATCGCCGTCTTTATCATTATCGATACCTTCTGGCAACAGGATGTACTTGCCGTTTTCGCCTTTGTTGGGGTCGGCCATGATCAGCGAGCGCTGATCGTCTGGATTAAGTTTGTACTTGCCGGTTGGGTCTAGCACGCGCATCCAGGTAATTTTGCCGTTGCCATCCAGATCGTCAACATCGTCTTCGTTCAGTTTGCCATCGCGGTCATCGTCGGTTTTGGTGGCATTGCCACTGCGCTCTGATCTGACCTTGGCAAAATACTGCTCGGTTGCATCGGGGCTCATGTTTGGAAAAACATAGAAGGTCTGTTTGTTCAGCAGGTTTTTGATGCTATCTGTTTGGGCCGCTGCCATTAGTTTTTCGGCAAAGCCAATAGCCATTTCAACACCCAAGAGGTGCTTGCCTTCTACGCCGCCAACTACGGCAATAGCAGGTTTCTGATCAGCCTTTGCGCCACCAATGGTGAGCATCCAGATGTCTTTGCCACCTGCGGTTTGGGTTAGCGATTTCGATTTAACCCATTGCGGGTATTTTTCGGCCAAGGCTTTAACCCTTTGGGCTAAACGGGCGCTGTTGCTGTAATCTTGTTGCTGTGCGAGGACAGGGCACAGCAAAGCCAGAAAAAACAGTTGAAAAAGGTAAAGTTTCTTCATATTTGTTTGAGGTTATGCGTGCAATTTATAGAAAAAAGCATTGACCTAACCTAAAGTACGGCAAGATTTTACAAATGTTACAGTGTGGCTTTTCTAGCGCACCACTTTGCCTTTGGGATCTACGTTTACATTAAATGGAGGCATGTAATCCTGTAGCAAAACTGCAAGCTCACGCCGACTGATCTGCCTGGCCGGATCGAGCTTGGTTGCGAATTTATAAGTGGCATTCCATTTTTTTTCTAATTCTTTTTTGGTGGTTTCTGGCGATTTATTGCCCACGTAGCAAATCATTTCGATGGCGCCGCCGATGGTTAGCTGGCTGTTCTTGTAATCGTCGAACCAGATTTGAGCCTTGTAATAGAAATCCTTGATCGGCTGCTTCACTTCTTCGGTACCAACCAAGTTATCAGGCAAAAACTTGGCGCCCGTGCTTCCAATCCCGGCTTTGATTACGCCAGTGAGGCCTACCATCTGGATGGCTTTCCAATTCGGATCATCATTTTTGATGTCTTCGAAGGGCATCAGGTTTAATTTGTAGCCGATGAGTTCGCCTTGAATCTTTTTTAAATCGGAAAGCGAGGTTTTGGTTTTGAAAAACGCCGCATAGGCTGCGGTTGCACCACCGGCCTGTCCGAGCAGCATACTTTGCTCATCCTTCATCCAAATCAGGTTTTCTTGTTGCGGAATCAGCAGCTGATAGAGCGAAAAAATATGAGCCGTATTATCGCCAAGGCTTTTGCCAGCGGCTATATTTGTTCGGTAAATGGTGTTCGAATAGTCGAGTTTTTCCCAATATTGGGCCGGAGCCCTAATTTTAAGTGCATCATTAAGTTTTGCATCGCCTGGATTGATGAGTACTTGTGGTTTTAGCGTGCGTCCATCGCTGAGCTTAAAGTACCAGTTATTGCCAGAACGTTCGGCTTTGATCCACATCACGTTTTTGATTACCGTTAAATTCTTGATGCTATCTGTCCATTTAATCAGCACCTCGTTGGCGGTTTGCTTATCAAAAGCAACAGACTGGGTGCTGTCTGTTATTTGTTTGGCTATACGCAGTTTTTTAAGGAAAGTGGCTTGAATGCCCGAGCTGAGGTCTGCTCCGATTGGCAAAATATCAAAACCTCCGGCCTGTAATAAAATGGTGGTTTTTACGCCCGAATTGGCCGATTGTATGGCTGCGGCTACTGCAGCATTTCCATTGCCAACTACCAATACACCTGGCTTTAGCGTCTGTGCTTTTACGGTAGTGGTGGTGATCAGCAGGCCAAAGGCAAAAAATAAAAGTTTCTTCATGCTCAAAAGGGAGTGTATTATTTATGCAATATGCTGTAATAAGATGTATTTTTCATGAATTTACTGATCGTTTAACTATATTTAACAATGTCAACCCCTAGCTGTAAGGTATGATGCACCAAAAAATCGATTTTGTTTTTGAAGCACAACAAGTGTACAAATATACGCTTAGAAAGCAAAATGCGGCCTCGCGAATGGCCAAACTTAAACTGCTGAAAGAAGCCATCGCAAGGCATGAAGACGAAATTAACCTGGCCCTGCACAAAGACCTCAGAAAAAGCCAGTTCGAAACCGCAGTTACCGAGCTCCTTTTCGTTTATGGCGAGCTCGATTTTGCCATTAAAAACCTTCGCGATTGGATGCGCCCCAAACGGGCAGGCAAAACCCTGAGCAATCCTTTTTCAAAAAACAGGATTTATTACGAACCCAAAGGCGTTTGCCTGATTATGGCGCCATGGAACTATCCTTTTCAATTGACCATGAGCCCACTCATTTCGGCCATTGCCGCCGGTAACTGCGTGATGCTGAAGCCCTCCGAAATCAGTCAGGCAACCAGCGCCGTTGTGGGCAAGATCATCGCCAGTGTTTTTGAAGAGCAGGAGGTAGCTTGCTTTGAGGGCAATGCCGATTTGGCTACGGCGCTGCTCAAACTCCCTTTCGATCATATTTTTTTTACCGGGAGCACGGCCATCGGCAAAATCGTGATGGAAGCCGCCGCCAAAAACCTGTGTTCGGTTACGCTAGAACTGGGGGGCAAATCGCCTACGCTTATTGACCATGAGGTTGACCTGCCAAAAGCCGTAGAGAAGATTGCCTGGGGCAAACTGATCAACAGTGGCCAAACCTGCATTGCACCCGATTACGTTTTTGTTCCCCAAGAACGGGTTGACGAATTTATTGGCCTGTACAAAAGCGCCGCCGAAAAGCTGTTTTTCAAAAGTCAGGCGCAAATTGAGCCCCGGGCTTATGCCAAGATCATTAGCCCCAAACACTTTAGTCGTTTAAAGCACCTGGTTGACGAAGCCGTTGAAAAAGGAGCAAGAATTAATTGGGGAGGTACTTTCGACGAAAAAAGTCAAACCATTTATCCCGTGCTGCTCAGCCAGATACCAGCCAACGCACAAGTAATGGAAGAAGAAATTTTTGGCCCGGTCCTTCCTATCATCGCTTACCAGGATATTGACGAGGCTATGGCGCAGCTTAACGCAAAAAGCAAGCCTTTGGCCCTCTACATTTTCAGCAAAAACGCTAAAAACATTCAAAAAATCATTAAAAACACCAGTTCGGGTGGGGTTTGCGTAAACGATGTGCTGGTTCATATTGCCAATCCCAAACTGCCTTTTGGCGGGGTAAACAGCAGCGGCATAGGCAGCAGCCATGGTGTTTTCGGATTCAGGAATTTTTCGCACGAAAGGGCTGTAGTTTTTCAGTCGAAGCTCAATTTTAACCGTATGGTTTATCCGCCCTACCAAGGGAAGGAATGGCTGCTTAAACTCTTACGGAAAATTATGTAATTTGGCTTTATGCAAGATTTGGAGCTCCTCAGGTATCCCATTGGAAAATATCTGCCACCAACCACAATAAACATTGGACATATTCAGTTATGGATAGAAGATTTGATCGAATTGCCACAATTGATTGCACAAGCCACCATTCATTTAAGCGAAGAAGAGCTCGAAACCCCTTATCGCCCTGACGGCTGGACGGTTAGACAGGTGGTGCATCATTTGGCCGATAGCCATATCAATGCCTATACGAGGGTAAGGCTTACGCTAACCGAAGATGATCCAACCATCAGGCCTTATTTTGAAGAGCGTTGGGCCGAACTGCCAGATGCCAAAAATGGCGATATCCAGCTGTCTATTGCTCTTTTAACGGCCATCCATCAAAGATGGGTTGCGCTTTTAAAAACCTTGCTTCCTGAAGATTTCGAGCGGCGCTATTTCCACCCCGAATCCAAGCAACAGCATACATTAGGCTACCTGATAGGCAATTACGCCTGGCATGGCAAACACCATTTGGGCCACATTGAAGCGGCCTTAAAAAATTAACCATCAACAAAATATAAACCGATGAAAAAAAGTTTTTCTCTTGCCCTTATCGCATTAGGGCTTTGCATTGGCCAGCTTGCCGCTGCGCAAACACCTGCGCTAAAGCAGTTTAATTTTATGCTGGGCTATTGGCAAACCAAAACACCTAAAGGCAAAATAACCGAAAACTGGCAAACAACGCCCGAAGGCCTGACTGGCAAAAGCTACCGCCACGACCTTAAAGGCGACAGCACGATGATGGAAAGCGTGGAGCTTAAAAAAGCTGGAAACGATATTGTTTTTGTCGTTACCGGAATGGAGAAAGACAACGAAGGAACCACCAGCTTTAAATTGGTTTCGAGCGCCAAGAACCGCTTTGTTTTCGAAAACAAGGCCCATGATTTTCCGCAGCGCATTGTGTACGAAAACCAGGGAAAAGATAAGCTCCTGGCCTGGATTGAAGGCAGCGTAAGCGGCAAGCTGATCAAGTCTGAATTTAACTACAAAAGGAAGAAATATTAACGATAAGACTCTTTCATGGTCTGTGGCTCACAGACCATTTACATTATTTATTCCAATCTATCACCACCTCTTGTGCTTCGCATGAGGTGTAGAGGCAAAATGCCTAATCGGCAACCGACATCACAAATCTTCCTTAGTAGCTCAACGCCAATCCGGCTCCAAAACCCATATCGCTGTCGTAGTGTGCACCCACAGCGATATTCTTAGTGGCAATAAAACGTAGGCCGCCCATGTACTCTTTATCGGTGTTGATCATAAAGCTTGCCCTCAAGCGTTTAGAAACCGGAATATCTTCGCGCATCAGCTGCAAACGTACATTGCCATCGTGGTACACTTCGGCCCTGGCCTGCAACAGCATCGGCAAGGTATATTGAACCCCGAGGCTCACTACCGCCCTGTTGTCTTTGGTGTTTTTTTGGCCAAAAATATTTTTTTCCTGTTCATTTTCTCCCATGCGTCGGTAGCGCCAATCGAAGCCAACAAAGGGCATCAGCCATTGCATGCGGTCAAGATAGCGGCCAATGTGGGTTTCGGTTTCGAAGCCGTGCATTTTGTTATAGCCCAAGCGCCATTCGGTACTGATGTTCCAACGGGTATTGGCCAACATGGCCATACCATCGTTGCCGTTGCTGGCAAAATCGTTTTCGGCCATGAAATGGAACATCCGGTCGTCGGCAAAAAGCTTGCGCTGCGCCAATTTGGGGTTTGGTATTTCCGGATTAGGTGGCGAGTTTTCGTAGCTAAAAACCCGTCCCATGCCACTCATCATGTGGTACAAAATATGGCAGTGGAAAAACCAGTCGCCACTTTCTGAAGCCGCAAATTCGATGGTATCTCTTTCCATCGGCATAATATCGAGCACGTTTTTCAACGGTGCATATTCGCCTTGCTTGTTCAATATCCTGAAATCGTGGCCATGCAAGTGCATCGGATGCCGCATCATGCTGTTGTTGTAGAGCACAATACGCACGTTTTCTCCTTTTTTAATCAAGATCCTGTCTGCTTCGGAAACCGTTTTATTATCCATGGTCCACACATACCTGTTCATGTTGCCAGTGAGCTCGAATTTGAGCTCTTTGGTAGGCCCTTTGGGCAAGGTAGTTTTAACCGGCGACCGCAGCATTTCGTAATTGAGCGTAACGATGTTCGAGTTGCTCATGGGCATATCCATGCCTTCCATATCGTGTCCGGCCATGGGTTCGTCCATTTCGGGGTACATTACGGTATTCATGTCCATGATTTGATTCTGCATTTTCATGCCTTTCATCTCGATCATGTTGCCGTTCATGTCCATCATGTCGTTCATCATTTTCATCCCTTCAAAATACTTGAGTTTAGGCATTTTTTGGGCGCTTATTTTTTCGCCCTGCCCTAGCCAAAGCGAAGCCGATTTGGTGCGGTCTTCGGGGGTAACCAAAAACTCGTAGCTTTTATTTTCGGGAATGGTCACCACCACATCATACGTTTCTGATACGGCAATGATCAAGCGGTCTACCTCAACCGGTACCACGTCGTTGCCATCGCTGGCCACTACGGTTATTTTACCACCGGCATAACTGAGCCAGAAATAGGACGATGCGCCGGCATTGGCAATGCGCAGCCGCACCTGATCTCCAGCCTTAAAGTTTTGGGCATTAAACTGTGGCTGCCCATTGATCAGGAAGCGATCGTAGTAAACATCGCTTACGTCCATGGCGTTCATGCGTTTCCACTCGTTGGTCACCTTCGTACCAAAATGACCTTCTCTGATGGCTTCGGCATAGCTTTGGGTGGTTCTTTTTTTAATGGCAAACCAGTCTGTGGCATTATGCAAGCCACGGTCTATCTGCTCGGGCTTCCTATCGGCCCATTCGCTGAGCACTATCGGGAGGGTCGGAATATCGGGTTCTTCGCGCTTGTTCAAAATCATGGCGCCATACATGCCTATCTGTTCCTGCAATTCGGTGTGGCTGTGGTACCAATGCGTGCCGCTTTGAATGATCGGGAACCTGTATACATAAGTGCTATGAGGCTTAATGGGCATTTGCGTTAAGTTGGGCACGCCATCGTAGCGATTGGGCAAAAACAAGCCATGCCAATGCAGCGACGTTTCCTCGTCGAGGTTGTTGTGCACATAGATTTCGGCAGTATCGCCTTCGGTAAAGGTTAAGGTAGGCATCGGGATGCTTCCGTTTACGGCAATGGCGCGCTTAGGCTTGCCGGTAAAATTAACGATGGTATCGGCCACATACAGATCATAACGAACAGTTCGTGGCTTATTGGTGCTTTTAGCCGTTTTAAAGGTCAGCGGTGCTGAGACCATGGCCTTTTTTTCCGTCTTTTTTTCGCGCACCAGCTTCATGCCACACTTAGGGCATTTGCCCGGTTTTTCTTCCCTAATTTCGGGATGCATAGGGCAGGTATAAATTGCTTTTTCTTGTGCAAAGGCTTGTTTGACCATCGCAAAAATGCTGATCATACAGATTAAGCTTAAAAAAACGAGCTTTTTCATAGGCAATTGAACGCGCAAGATCGACCTGCCGCTAGGGTTGTTAGTTAATGGTATCGGTTACTTTGCCACAGGTAAGCATGCTTTTCCCATAATATGGATTTTTGATGGCTTGTTCGCTGCTTAGCCAGTACATTTTTTTCATGGGGCAATATTCTTGGTAAATGGGCTGGGCCGACAATTTGATAGCCTTGGCCAAAGCATACAGGTTAGCAGAAAAAGTAGCGAAATGATCCCGCTGATGGACAATGTCCTTGCTTTCTGAAATATGTTCGGCATCAAAAGCCAATTTTTCTTTCAGTTCTAGCAATGTTTTTCGCTTAGGCTCGGCCAGGCTTTTACCATCGATGGTCTTAATCGTAGTCAAAAATTCGGTTGCTTTGGCTCCGGCCTCGGTGGCATTACCGTTTACCAGGGCATCTTTAACGCCATAGTAGCTGGCTAGCAATTGGGCGGATTCGTTTTTAACCTGTGCAAAAGCACTAATCAAGGCCACGCCTATTAATGCCAAGGTTAATGTTAGTTTTTTCATGATTTTATGTTTTGGGTTATGAATTTGACTAAATCCGAGCCTAAATTGGCTTGCTAGGAGCAATAGCAGAAACTTGGTATTTGGAACTGGCACCACCAAGAGCTTCCTGCAGGACGTCAAGACCAATAGGCCTATCCATGGTTATGGTAGCCGTGTTGTCGGTTTTAGAAACTTCTACTTCGGTAATTTCGGGCAACAAAAGCAGGTTGCTTTTTACTTTATTTTCGCAATGCGAACAGGTCATGCCTGTTACTTGATAGGTCTGTGTCATTCTTTATTTTTGATAGACAAAATTACCTACAAGCCAAGCCTTTGCTGTTATATCCTGACCAAAAAGATTTATATAATTACAGGTGTTTAAGCGCCAATTTTTACCGAAGTCATGGTTAGTGAACCCCCTACGGCCTTGTCGTTGAACAGGCTTGCTTCTTCGTTTGCCTGTTGCAGGCCCAAAGCATACATCAAAGGCAGGTAGTGCTCGGGGGTTGGGATGGCCAATAAGGCCGCGCTGCCCATTTGTTGGTAGTTGATGAGCGGCTTATGGTCTCTGTTCAGGATCAGCGATTTGAATTTTTCGTCCATTTCCAAAGCCCAATCATAGCCACCGCCATTGATCATTTCCCAACTCATCATCCTCAAGTTGTGCACCATGTTGCCGCTACCCAAAATCAACACCCCTTTACGTCTCAGCGCAGCTAATTCTTGGGCTAATTCATAATGGTAGCGGGCATCTTTGGTATAATCGATGCTGAGCTGGAGTACTGGAATATTGGCTTCGGGATACATGTTTTTGACCACCGACCAAGCACCGTGGTCCAGGCCCCAATCGTGGTCGAGGATTACCGAGGCTCCCTTGATCAATTCGGCGGTTTCCTGCGCCAATTGCGGATTGCCGGGAGCCGGATATTGCACATCGAACAAAGCCTGCGGAAAGCCCCCAAAATCGTGGATGGTTGGTGGAAAATCCATCGCAGTAATCCTCGTGCCACGGGTAAACCAATGCGCCGAAACCACCAATACAGCCTGTGGCACGGGGATATTTTTTGCTATTTCGGCCCATTTGGCACTAAACTCATTTACTTCTATCCCGTTCATGGGCGAGCCATGCCCCATAAAAAGTACGGGCATCAGTTCGGTTGAGCTTAATCCGGAAGTGAAGTTTTTAAATTGGTTTAATGTGTTCATGGACTTAAAAATTTAGGGCTTATTTTGCCTGTACAAATTCGAGGTTCAACGTAATCTTTACGTCTTTGGCCACGCCAGCACCTGTTGGATCGTATTTAATGTTATAGTCCAAGCGGTTGATGGTGGTTGTGGCCTGAAAACCTAGCTTAGTGTTTCCTTGCTGGTCTTTAGCAGTGCCGCCATAATTCACCCGAAAATCTACGTCTTTGGTCACATCCCTAATGGTCAGCTTGCCCTTCAGTACATAGTTGCCGGTTGTTTGTTTCGATGATTTTGTGGACACTTTTTTAAACGAAGTACTCTCAAAAGTCATTTTCGGGAATTTCTCGGCATTGAAGAAATCGTCGGTTTTCAAGTGGTTGTCGCGCATCTCTACGCTGGTGCTGATGCTGGCCACATCAACTGTAAAGTTGATCTTGGCATCACTAAAATCGGCTTTGCTGGCCGTAAAAGAACCGTCGAATTTTTTAAACGAACCTTCTACAAAAGAAATGCCCATGTGTTTAACGTCGAAGCCTACAAAAGAGTGCATCGGATCTACCGTGTATTTGGTTTGGGCAAAAACAGCCATGCTGATGCTGCTCGCCACTAGAAACAGGAATAACTTTTTCATTGTATTTGAGTTTATGTTTTGAGTAATAAACAAAAGTACAACCTGTTCTGTTCGTTGTGGTTGACCTATGGTAAGAAAACAAAAACCCTAGATTTCGTCTAGGGTTCTGCGCGATGCCTGTTGAGACTGCTTATAAGCCGATGGCGTTTGCCCGCTTATTTTCTTAAACTGGGCCGACAAATGCGCTACGCTGCTGTAATTGAGCAAGTAGGCCATTTCGCTTAACGAGCTTTCGCCATAGGTAAGCAGCTCTTTTACTTTCTCTATCTTTTGCTGGATTACATATTTTTCGATGGTATTGTGCTCCGTTTCAGAAAACACCGCGCTTAGCGTGCCGTATTCTATGCCCAGCTTTTGGCTCAGGTAATCTGAAAAGTTAACTTTTAAAGGTTCGGTAGCATAATGCACCTGCTCAATAATTGCCGTTTTGGCCTGCTCTACCAATTGTTTCTTTTTATCGGCCAGCAGCTCAAAGCCAAATTTGGCCAATGCCTCGGCAATCGTGTTTGTTTGTGCCTGCGTCAAGCTTTCCTGCGAGAGCTCTACTTCGCCCAAATTAACGGCAACAGGGTTAAAGCCCAGCTGTTCGAGCTCGGCCTTAACCACCATTTTGCACCGAGTGCACACCATATTTTTGACATACAGTACCATCTATTTTTTGGCAATAGTTTCGGTTACTTCGCCGCAATCGTACATTTTGCTGCCGTAAAACGGATTTTGCACCGCTTCTACTTCGTTTAGCCAACTTCTTTTTACCATCGGACAGTATTGTACATAAACCTCATTGCTATTTAAATTTACGGCTTTTACCAGTTTAATCATGGCCGAAGAAACATTTTCGAAGCTTTTTCTTTGAGCTTTCAGGTCTTTTTCGGCGACCATCGGAGCCGCATATTTCTTCAGTTCGTCGCTCTGTTTTTTCCACTCGGCCTGTTGTGCATCAGGCAACGTTTTTACCGGAAAAGCGGCCAAGTTGGCCAACAGGCTTTTGGCGCCCACGCCAGCTTTGGCTACATTATCGGTAGCCAAGGCATTTTTGGCCTCGAAATAAGCCTGCAGGGTTTTGCCAAAGGCCGTTTGGGTTGCGGTTTGTGCCTGTGCGGCGAAGATTGTTACGCTGCATACAGCGATCATTAAAAATACTCTTTTCATTGTTGTTTATTTTAAGACGTTAAAAAAATTAAATTCTACCCTGGCCATATACATGTTTTTAAGGTACCTGTTGTCGAGGTTACCGGCAGCCTGAAAGCGGTAACCCAGGTCGATACGCGTTTGGCTGTTGAGGATGAGCTGTACCGCCGGGGCCAAATCTACATAAGAATGGCCGTTGGCCGGATTGGTTTTGCCCAAAACTTCCAGGTACAGGTTAAAGTTGGGCTGCTTATAGTTCTTGTACACCACAGGCAGCAACAAATAGCCCGACGAAAGGCTGTAGTTGAGCATCTGATCGGGTGCGGGCATGCCTGCCACCTGCTTGCTGGGCCTATCAAAAGCCTGGCTATAGCCCAAGGTGGCCGAAAGGGCCAATTTATGCAACAGTTGGGTAAAAATCAGGCCGCCTTGCCAGCCGCTGTTATCGCCTTCTAAGTTGATATCTTCGGTAAATGTTGGCCTTTTGCTTGTGCTGATTCTGCCATAAGCGGCCGCGCGGAAATGGCTGTGGGCATCGTCGAGCGACAAGAACCTGTACTTGGCGTAAAAACTGCCTCCTTCTAAACGGTAATTGCCGTCCATATCAGACAGAAAGCCTTGGGCATGGAACATCAGGTTCTTGTTGAAACCCAACATTACCTCGCCTATGGTACGGCTTCTGAAATCGGGACTGAACATACCCTCGTTGGTTAGCCTTACGCCGATAGACTTGGCGGGCATATTGCTGGCCGGTTCAGTATAAACATATAACTCTTGCGCAAACAGGCCCTGTGCACTGCATAGGCAAAGCACAGCAAAGATGATTTTCTTCATCATGCCCAATTAAATGCTAAGGTGGTAAATCCTGGTTTTTTTGCCGTTAACCACCCCCATGCCACTGGCATAAGAATCGAACTTAACCGTACTGGCTTTTTGTTTGAACGCGCTGTTCGAGATAAAGTTTTTGTCGATTATGCTAACCTTAACCGGCCCATTAAGCACCTTGCTTTTGGCATTGGCAAAACGATAAACATTATTGCCCACAATGGCTTGTCCGTTATCGTCTATCTGCGCCTGGTTAAAATTGATGGTGGCTTCTAATTTTCCAACCGAAAAGCCTGCATCCTGAACCTTTTTGTTCAATTGGTCAAAGCTTACAGCCTCGCCTTTTTTAAAGGTCAATACAAAAAGGTTTCTGTTTAAGTCGGGCGTTACCTCGCTGATGTATGGCAGGGTACGCAATGATTTTTCGGTAGCCTGAGAGCACATAGAGCAGGTTAATCCGGTTACCTGCATCTCTACGTTGGTAATTTGTTGGGCCGATGCTTTGTTTATCGCCAAAAGCATCAAAAAAGCGATCGTGATTTTAATCGTTTTCATGTCTGAATTTTTATAAATGAACGGTAATACATCATCTCCCCATGGGGAAATTAATAAACCTACCACGGCCATGCCGTTGCAGGTCGGGGTTCATTTAGGCTAATTTCTGAAAACGCAGTTGAGCAAATGCAGAGAAATCCGCGTGGATTTGGGTGGCGCCTTGTTTTCTACCTTATTGAAGAAATTGGGAAAGTACGGCCTGAAAAAATCGGCCAGTCGTTGGCCAAGAATGGTTTCTAAGCTAAAAAGCTTAGGCCATTTAAACGAGCTTTCGGCTTTGTGGTTGTCTTTTACCTTAACTTCTACCTTGGTATTTTTGCAGCAGCCGTCGTCTTTTTGGGTTACCGGTTCGGCTTTGCAGTATTGGCAGGCCACCTCGTTGGTAAACATCGAAACCGATGCCAGTTTGCCCCCGCAAAAGTGCATGCTCAAAGCCACGCCAATTACGCTGCATACGTAAAAGACGGAAAGACCAAGGGCAAGTTTTTGCTTCAGCTTCATGGCAGCAAAGCTATAGATAAATTTTTGAAACCAATGGGGAATAATTGTTAAAAAATGGTAAATATGGTTTGGTGCACTTATTTCGATTATTTTTAAACAACAGATTAACAGCTATTTAATTTACACCTTGACGCTTTAAGCAATGCATCCATCTTTCCAACATTTCAACCTTTCAACATTAACAATAAGCCGAACTAGCGAACCAATTATTTAATTTTATAACTTAGCGCCAACCAAGTCCAAACATGAAAAAGCTTTTTACCTTTTTGCTTTGCCTCTGCTTTGCGCAGGCTTTTGCCGCCAAGCCCAAAAACCAATATATTAGGATAACCACCGCTAAAGGCGAGTGCATCATCAAATTGTACAATGAAACGCCTTTGCACCGCGATAATTTTATCAAACTGGCCAAAGAGGGCTATTACAATGGCACCTTGTTTCACCGGATTATCAAAGCCTTTATGATCCAAGGTGGCGACCCCGATTCGAAAAATGCCAAGCCTGATTCGCTTTTGGGCAACGGCGGTCCGAAATATACCATACCCGCCGAATTCCGCGACAGCCTTTTCCACAAAAAAGGCGTTTTGGCAGCCGCCAGGGAAGGCGACAATACCAATCCGGAAAAAGCATCCAGTGGCAGCCAGTTCTACATTGTACAAGGCAAGGTTTTTACCGACTCGATGCTCAACGTACTCGAAGAAAAACGACTGAAATTCAAAATCCCAACCTGGCAACGCGAAGTATACAAAACCATTGGCGGCGTACCGCACCTGGACCGTAACTATACCGTTTATGGCGAAGTGGTTAAAGGCCTGGAAATGGTCGACCAAATTGCCGAGGCTGTTACCGACAAGAACAATCGCCCAAAGGAAGATATCAAAATGACCGTTTCGGTACTTACCAATCGCGAAGCCAGAAAGCTTGAAAGAAAGCTGGCCAAAAAGGCCCGCCAAAAGAATACATAATACATGAAAATCATTTCCTATAACGTTAACGGCATCAGAGCCGCTGCCACCAAAGGTCTTTTCAACTGGCTACAGGCCACCGATGCCGATATGGTTTGCCTGCAGGAAGTAAAGGCCCTTCAAGAGCAGATTCCGGATATTTTAGCGCTCATTGAGCAGCTGGGTTATCATCATTACTGGTTTCCGGCCGAGAAAAAAGGCTATAGTGGTGTTGCCATCCTCACCAAAATTAAGCCCAACCACATCGCCTATGGCTGTGGCGAAGCCTGGATTGATGCCGAAGGCCGAATTTTAAGAGCCGATTTTGATGATTTTTCGCTGATGAGCCTCTACATGCCCTCGGGTTCGAGCGGCGATGAAAGGCAATTGAAAAAATACGAATTCATGCGCTTTTTCGATGTGTACATCGACGAGTTGCGCAAGCTCCATCCCAATTTGATCATTTCGGGAGATTACAACATCTGCCACAAACCTATTGATATCCATAACCCTAAGTCAAATGCCAACTCGTCGGGATTTTTGCCCGAAGAACGCGAGTGGATGGAACTGTTTATGAACAATGGTTTTATCGATTCGTTCAGGCACTTTAACAAAGACCCGCACCACTACACCTGGTGGAGCTACCGTGCCGGTGCACGTGGCAAGAACCTGGGCTGGCGCATCGACTACCATTTGGCTTCGTTGCCGATGGAGCATCGTTTAAAAAATGTAAGGATTTTGCCCGATGCCCTGCATTCAGACCATTGTCCGGTTTTATTAGAAATTGATTGATAAACAGGCGGGCTTACTGCCGGCTACTTGATCCTACGTTATGCTGATTACAAACATTAAAGGCCTGGTTGGCGTTCATCCCAAAGAAAAGCTGTCGCTCCGCGGACAAGAGCTGGCCGATTTGCCCGTTTTGGAAGATGCATGGATCCTGTTAGAAGACGGCTTAATCAAAGATTTTGGCACGATGGATTCGATTCCGGCCCAAATCTCAACCCTCCCTTCTCAAATCTCGGCAAAAGGCCGTTACGTTTTCCCTTCCTGGTGCGATAGCCACACGCATATTGTTTTTGCCGCTCCACGCGAAGAGGAATTTGCCCTCAAAATTGCCGGAAAAAGCTATGAGGAAATTGCCGCTGCTGGCGGAGGCATCCTCAACTCTGCCCGCAAGCTACAGGATGCCAGCGAAGACGATCTTTTTGAAAGTGCCAGTGCCCGGTTGCGCGACATGATCAAAAAAGGCACGGGTGCCGTAGAAATCAAGAGCGGCTATGGTTTGAGCGTGGCCAGCGAACTGAAAATGTTGCGGGTCATTCAGCGTTTAAAGCAAACTTTCCCTATTCCGATCAAAGCCACTTTATTGGCGGCGCATGCCTATCCGCAAGCCTATAAAAATGATCATACCGGCTATATCAGGCTCATTACCGAAGAATTGTTGCCTGCCGTAGCCAAAGAAAACCTGGCCAACTACATGGATGTCTTTTGCGAGCAGGGTTTCTTTTCCATCAGCGAAACCGACGAATTGCTCAGCGCAGGTGCCCAGTATGGCCTCAAACCCAAAATACACGCCAACCAGCTTTCGGTTTCGGGCGGGGTACAAATCGGTGTACAGCACCATGCCGTATCGGTCGACCATTTGGAAGAAACCGATGGTTCGGTACTGGCTTGTTTATCGAGCAGCGACACCATCGCTACCCTTTTGCCTTCGTGTTCTTTTTACTTGGGCATTCCGTTTGCCAACGCCCGTGGCTTGGTCAATGCCAATGCCATTGTGGCTTTAGCAAGCGATTATAATCCAGGTTCTACTCCATCGGGCAATATGAATTTTGTGGTTTCGTTAGGGTGTATCAAGCTAAAACTACAGCCACAAGAAGCCATTAATGCCTGTACCTTGAATGGCGCAGCAGCCATGGAAATGAGCCACGAACTGGGCAGTATCGCCATTGGCAAAAGGGCCAATTTATTCATCACCAGGCCCATGCCTTCCTTAGCATTTTTGCCTTACAGCTTTGGTCAATCACAAGTAGAAACGGTTATTTTAAACGGAGAGGTTTACCATGGATAGGCTCCGGATCTATACGCAGGGCGATATTCTGGAACTGGTAAATACCCGTCACGGCGAAACCAAATTGGGCGAAAAAGTGCAGGTCTATCATCGCGAACCTGCCCCGGAAGATGGCATCACCTTAGCAAACCTCAAAAATTCTCCGGCCAAATTTGTGTTGCTGGGCATCCCCGAAGACATTGGCGTAAGGGCAAATCATGGAACCGGTGGCACGGCCAGCGCCTGGCCAGCAGCCTTGAAAACCCTGCTTAATATCCAAAGCAATCCGTTTTTAAGTGGCGAAGAAATTTTGGTGCTTGGCCATTTCGATATAGCCGAGCCCTTGGATCAATCGGTAACGGCATTAAGAGGCAAAACCGCAGCGATAGACCTTTTGGTTTACCCTGTAATTCAGTTGATTGTGGCGGCCGGTAAAATTCCGATTGTGATTGGTGGCGGTCACAACAATGCTTTTCCTATCATCTGGGGCGCTTTTTTAGCGCAACAACAAGCACTTAACGTGGTTAATATCGATGCCCATGCCGACTTGCGAAACACCGAAGAAGGCCGCCACAGCGGCAACGGCTTTAGCCATGCCCTAGCCAATGGCTATTTAAACCAATACCGCATTTTTGGCCTGCACCAAAACTACGTAAACAAAGCACTGCCAAGCCATATAGCAAACAGTAGCAACCTAAAAGCACGTTATTTTGAAGATCTGTTGCAAAGCCAGTCGATCTGCCATGAATGGCAATCGTTTATCGAAGACCTCGATTCGCCCTTGGGGTTAGAAATCGATCTCGACAGCATCGAAAACGTATTGTCGAGCGCCAGCAGTCCATCTGGGTTTGCCCTCAACGATATTCGCCGCATGCTATTGCACAATCGCAAAAAATGGAGCTATTTGCATATTTGCGAAGGAGCCACTAAATTGGCCAACGGCCGCGAGGATTTAGGCACCGGCAAAACCATAGCCTATTTGGTGACCGATTTTATTAAAAACTACCTGAACAGTAACGTTTAACCTGATATACATCACCTATGAAAAAAATCACCCTGGCCTTTGCTTTTGCAACGGCCTTAGTTGGGCATGCCTTAGCCCAGCAAAAAACCATGCACACCAAGCCCAACGTCATTTACATTTACGCTGATGATTTGGGCTACGGCGACCTGAGCTGCTACGGCGCCACCAAGCTCCATACGCCTAACCTTGACAAGCTGGCCAAGCAGGGGCTGCGTTTTACCAATGGCAATGCCACTTCTTCAACCTGTACGCCTTCTCGCTATGCCTTAATGACGGGCCAATATCCGTGGCGCAAACAGGGAACAGGCGTATTGCCCGGCGATGCGGCCCTGATTATTCCGACAGACAAAATGACCCTGCCCAAAGTATTCAAACAAGCAGGATATGCCACCGGCATTGTAGGCAAATGGCACTTGGGATTAGGAACGCAAGTGGCCAAAGACTGGAACGGCGAGATCAAGCCAGGTCCAAACGAGGTGGGTTTCGATTATTCCTTTATTTTTCCGGCAACGGCCGATCGCGTACCTACCGTATTTTTAGAGAACCAAAAGGTATTGGCGCTCGACTTGAAAGATCCAATTGAGGTGAACTATAAAACCAAGGTGGGCAATGACCCAACGGGTAAAGAGCACCCTGAGCTGCTTAAAATGAAGTCGTCGCCAGGCCAGGGCCACGATGCCACCATAGTAAACGGCATCGGCCGCATTGGTTTCATGAGCGGTGGCCAAAGGGCGCGTTGGGTTGACGAAGAGGTATCGACCACCTTTTTATCCAAAGCCAAAAATTTCATTGCCACACATACGGCTAAGCCGTATTTCCTTTATTTCTGCTTAACCGAGCCTCATGTGCCACGCATGCCTGCCACCATGTTCAAAGGCAAGAGCGGCTTGGGCTACCGTGGCGATGCCATTCTGCAGCTCGACTGGACCGTAGGCGAAATCATGAAGCAAGTGGAAGCAAGCGGACAAAGCAAAAACACGTTGATTATTTTCAGTAGCGATAACGGCCCCGTATTAGACGACGGCTATCAAGACGAGGCTGTAACCCAACTTAACGGACATACGCCAACAGGGCCTTTAAGAGGGGGCAAATACAGCTCGCTGGAAGCCGGAACACGGGTGCCTTTTGTGGTAAGCTGGCCAGGCACGGTTAAGCCCGGCGTTTCTGCGGCCATGGTTTGCCAAATGGACCTGATCGCCTCTTTTGCCAGTCTGCTTCATGTGAAAATACCTGTCGGCGAGGCCACAGATAGCGAAAACACACTAAACGCCCTTCTGGGCAAGAGCGACAAAGGGCGAACCACTTTGGTTAAGCATTCCCGTTCACTATCATTGGTAAAAGATGGCTGGAAATACATTTCGCCAAATAATGGGCCCGCTATGGATAAGCTGGTCGATATCGAAACAGGCAACTACCCTACGCCACAACTTTACCATTTAACAGAAGATATAGCCGAAAAAAGCAACCTGGCTGAAAAGTATCCTGAAAAAGTAAAGGAATTGGCCGATTTGCTCGAAGCGATTAAAAAGAAGCCCTAGGCTTGCCACACTTGCGGAGTTTTAGGGATTTCGCAAGTGTACGCTATTGCCCAATAATTACAACAATTTAAAGCTCTTCTTCCTCGTAACGCTCGGCGGCCTTCATCATGATTTCCATGTCGGCCTTTTGCTGGGCGTTAAGCGGCTCTTCCTGCTCCTGCATTTCGAAAATGGTAATCATGGTTTCTTCGTACTGCTTGGCAGAGGTAATTCTAAAGTCCTTTTCCATGGTTGTTAAGCGTAAAGTCGATAATTCGGTCGGGGGTAATGCATTTATCCAAGCGGATATCATTCAAATGTACATCATTAATTTGTGCTGCCGCATCAAAAAAAGATAATCCTATTTTTTGGGTATCTAAATTTTCCAAAAAGCGGTCGTAAAAGCCCTTGCCATAGCCCACGCGGTAGCCTCGCTCGTCAAAAGCCAGCAAAGGCACCAGCACCATATCGGGCGTTCCTTCAAAAGTATCGGCATTTTGAGGCTCGGGAATGCCAAACCGGTTAAGGGCTAAATCAGACTGGCCCTGGTAATGGAAATGGCTCATCAGGTTCGATTCGAAATCGGCCTTGGGCACAATTATTTTTATCTCCGGGTGTTGGCGCCGCAACCAATCGATCAGCGGCCAAGTATTGGGTTCTTTATGCCTGAGGATGGGCAAAAAGATATGAAGACTTTTTACGTTGGAAAAATCGAGTGTTTTAAAGCGCTCCAACAGCTTTTTGTTCAATTCGGCGAGCTCTTGTTCGCCTAGCGAATTTCGTTGCCGTAAGGCTTGTTTGCGGAGGTCGGCTTTGCGCATGGCGATGGATGTTTGGGCCAATATAAAAAAAATATGGCTTCGGGAACCACTCCGAAGCCACAATCAACCTAAACCTAAAACTAAACTATGAAAATTTATTATTTTACTCTTTCAATATAGTCTCCTGTGCGTGTATCAACCTTAACTTTGTCGCCTTGGTTAATAAACATTGGGACTTTAATTTCTACCCCTGTTTCTACAGTTGCATATTTCATCGCGTTGGTAGAAGTATTGCCTTTTACTGCAGGCTCAGAATAGGTAATTTCCAACTCCACGTTCGAAGGCAATTGCGCCATGATTGGCTCGTCGCTTTCAAAGGCTACGATTACGTTCAAGCCTTCTTTCAAGAACTTTACCCCTTCGCCAAATAAGAACTTAGGCACGGTGTATTGTTCGTAACTGGTGTTGTCCATTACCACCAACGAATCGCCATCTTCGTAAAGATATTGGTAGTCGTTGGTTTCCACACGGCAAATCTCCACCTCTTCGTCAACACGGAAACGGTACTCTACCGATTTTCCTGTTTTAACATTGCGCATTTTAGCTTGATAAAAAGCTCTTAAATTGCCCGGCGTACGATGAATAAATTCTTCTACTTGTACCAAATCTCCGTTGAAGCGAAGAATGTTGCCGTTTTTAATGTCTGATGCTTTTGCCATTTGGTTTGAAATTGCGCCTATTCCTATGTCGCTTTTTCGTGGCGCAAAGGTATAGACTATTTTTTAATTATACAATAGTAATTTTAAAATATTTTTTAATGTTGCTTTTAAACAGAAATAGGCCGTTTTTTGACCGAAATTTCTAAGGTAAAAGTATTTATTTATCGGTAATTATAGAACATATTTTGTCATCTTCTTCATCCTGTCCCGCTTACTTATAATCTGTAATGTTTAGCCGATGCTCGCAAAAATCGTATTCGTGAGCCTGGTTGGAACCGATAACCGTAATCCTGTTGCCGGCAAAACGGCCCATCAGCTCATGATACCAGGCCACCCCCTGCTCGTCGAGATTGGAGGTAGGCTCATCTAAAATCAAGATCGGCGTATCGGCGCAACAGGCCAAAGCCAGCTTGGTGCGTTGCTTCATGCCCGACGAAAAATGCTTCAGCGCCTTGTCCTTGGCTTTTTCGAGCCCCAAAATGTCAATCAGCGCCCTGGCATCGAGGCCTTGGGCGTAGTTTTTAAACTGGAAATGAAAGTTGATGGTTTCGGTTAGGCTAAACTCCTCTACCAAGTCGAGGTAAGGTCCGGCAAAGCTCAGATGCTGGTACACTTTCTCTACCGGCGTATCGGGGTTGCTGTATTTCAATTCGCCTTCCGATGGCGTAAGATTGCCCAGCAAAATACTCAATAAGGTCGACTTTCCGGAGCCATTAGGCCCCAAAACCGCGTATTTTTGACCCAAAACAAAGCGATAATCTACATTTCTGAAGATCCATTCCTTGTTAAAGCGCCTGCCAATATGATCGAGCTTGATTTCCATTAATGATTTACGCCGGGATTGGCAAAGCTTTGAGCAATTTAACCGCTGGTTCCGAAGCCTCTCATTACGCCGCGGTTCGAGTTGCGGATAAAATCAACGATTTCATCGCGGATTTCGGTTGGCTGAAACTCGGCTTCAATAATGTCTAATGCCTTGGTTACGTTGTTGTTCTTTACAAAAAGTACGCGATAAATTTCTTGTATCTCGTTTATTTTTTCTGGCGAGAAACCTCTGCGGCGCAAGCCTACCGAGTTGATACCCACGTAAGATAGCGGCTCCCGTGCGGCCTTTACATAAGGGGGAACATCTTTACGCACCAACGAACCACCGGTTACAAAGGCGTGCGAACCCACTTTTACAAACTGGTGGATGGCCACCAAGCCTGCCAGCACCACATAATCGCCAATGGTAATGTGTCCGGCCAAGGTAGTACTGTTAGAAAAGATACAGTTGTTGCCCACTTCGCAATCGTGTGCAATGTGCGAATAAGCCTGAATCAGACAGTTGCTGCCAATTACCGTTTTCCATTTGTCTTTGGTGCCGCGGTTAATGGTTACGCATTCGCGAATGGTGGTATTGTCGCCGATTTCTGCAGTGGTTACTTCGCCGGCAAATTTCAAATCCTGCGGAATGCCCGAAATAACCGAGCCCGGGAAAATACGGCAGTTTTTACCGATGCGCGCACCGTCCATAATGACTACGTTAGACCCAATCCAAGTTCCTTCGCCAATTTCTACGTCTTTATGAATAACCGCAAAGGGCTCAACAACTACATTGTCCGCAATTTTTGCTTGGGGGTGTATATAAGCTAGAGGTTGTATCATTATGCTGTTTCGCTGTCTTTAACTTTTACTATTTGGGCCATCATTTCGGCCTCTACTACTACTTTATCGCCAACCATGCCTACGCCCTTCATTTGGGCAATGCCCCTGCGCATGGGCTCCATCAGGTCGCACCTGAATATTAGGGTATCTCCAGGCAATACTTGTGCCCTAAAACGCACATTGTCTATTTTAAGGAAATAGGTTAGGTAGTTTCTTGGGTCGGGCACGGTGCTGAGCACCAAAATGCCACCCACTTGAGCCATCGATTCGATTTGTATTACCCCTGGCATTACCGGTGCACCCGGAAAATGCCCTTTAAAGAACTCTTCGTTCATGGTTACGTTCTTTACGCCAACCACGTGGGTTTTCGAAAGCTCTATAACTTTATCCACAAACAAGAACGGCTGCCTGTGCGGCAGGATATCCATTACCTGTACCACATCAAAAATAGGCTTGGTGTTGGGATCGTATACTTTTTGTATTTTTTTGCCTTTTTCCTTTTTAATGGCAGCCTTAATCCTTTTGGCAAAGGCAACGTTAGCGGCATGACCTGGCCTGGCCGCCATGATGTGGCCTTTCAGGTGAACGCCTACCAAAGCCAGATCGCCAATCATGTCTAACAGTTTATGACGGGCAGGCTCGTTTTGGTAACGGAGCTCCATGTTATTTAAAATACCTTGTGGCGCAACCTCGATGGCTTTTCTTTTAAAGATGGTGGCCAAATGGTCGAGCTCCTCACGGGTTACCTCCTTGTCAACAATAACGATGGCATTGTTCAGGTCGCCTCCTTTAATCAGGTTATTTTTAAGCTGGTACTCCAGTTCGTGCAGAAAGCAGAAGGTACGGCACGAGGCGATTTCCTTCTTAAACTCTGCAATGCTCGAGATCCCGGCGTGCTGGCTGCCCAAAACCGGCGAATTGTAGTCGATCATGCAGGTAAAACGATAATCGTCAAGCGGCATGGCCACAATTTCTACCTTTCTGTCGGCCTCGGTATAGGTAATGTTATGTGGAATGGTAAAATATTCTCTGTCGGCACTTTGCGAAACTACGCCCACCTCTTCCAAAGCCTCGATAAACTGAATGGCGCTGCCATCCATAATCGGGGTTTCGGGACCGTCGAGCTTCAGCAACACGTTGTCTAGGTCCATGCCCACCAACGACGCCATAACGTGTTCTACGGTACTTACGCTTGCTCCGTTTTGGCTAATGGTAGTGCCACGGGCCGTATCGGTTACATTGTCGCAGTCGGCTTCAACAATCGGCTGACCTGGAAGGTCGATCCGCTGAAATTTAAACCCGTGGTTTTCTGGAGCGGGACAAAATGTTAACGTCACATTTGCACCAGTATGCAAGCCTACGCCTTTAACTGATATTTCGCCCTTTATCGTCTTTTGCTTAACGTTCATTATCTATTCTGTGTTGTCGTAATCTGTTCGATGAGCGCATTAAGTTCAGCAATTTTGGCCTCTAATTCGCGTACCCGTTTTTCTACCTCGGGCAGCTTCTTAAATATAACGGTAGAACGCATCCATTCTTTTAACGGCTGCGCCGGACTTCCGTGCCATTGTTTATTGTCTTCTGTATTGAAATTGATCCCGGCTTGTGCACCCACTTGTGTGCCTTTGCCCAAATTCAAGTGGCCCGCAATGCCTACCTGGCCTCCGATTACCGAATTATCGCCAAGTTTGGTGCTGCCCGAAATGCCGCTCTGTGCCGCCACCACCGAGTGTGCGCCCACATCAACATTGTGCGCAATTTGGATCAGGTTGTCGAGCTTGGCGCCTTTACGGATAAAGGTAGAGCCCATAGTGGCCCTATCTATGGTGGTATTGGCCCCAATTTCTACGTCATCTTCAACCACTACATTGCCAATCTGGGCAATTTTATTGTAGGTACCATCGGGCTGGGGCGCAAAGCCAAAGCCATCGCTGCCAATTACCGCATTGGCATGAATGGTTATGCGATTGCCCAAAATGGTACGGTTGTATATTTTAACGCCGGGATAAAGCATTACATCATTGCCAATCTGGGTGTCGGCACCGATATAAGCCTGGGTATAGATTTTGCAGTTATCGCCAATCACCACGTTTTCTTCGATGGTACAAAAGGCCCCGATATAAACGTTCTTGCCAATTTTTGCCGAAGGATGTATAAAACAAGGCTGATCGATGCCTGGTGTGGTGCGGTCTTGGTTAACTACTTCGTTGTATTTTTCTAAAAGGATAGAAAAAGAGCTGTAAGGATCCTTTACCTTGATCAGCGTACAATTTACGGGCTGCGCGGGCACAAAATCCCTCGATACGATCACTACAGAAGCCTGTGTAGTGTACAAGTAGCTTTCGTACTTGGGGTTGGATAAAAAGCATAGCGAACCAGCACCTCCACTTTCTATTTTGGAGAGCTCTTTGACCGTAGCGGTCTCATCTCCTTCAATAGTTCCATCTAAAAATTCGCTTATCTGCTTGGCAGTAAATTGCATCTTACAAAGTTAAATGTTAAATTGATATGAACAAATAAACAACGGCTGTTAATTGTTACAAGGATAAGACAAAAACGGCTTTTGCGCCCTTTAATTTTGTTAAAAAATGCTAAATGCCTCTCACGTAACAAAGAATATGTTTTTTTACCGTCTTATCCAAAGATTCTAAGTTAGATAAATCCGAGGCTTTTGCAATATCAACCAGCTCATTATTCTTCATCAAGATGTTAATATTGCTATTGCCTGCGTTGTAAGCTCTGTTTCTGATGGTATCGGTAAATACAAAATAGGCTACGTCGTCTTCGTCTACATGCAGGGCCAGCATGGTTTTATCGGCCAGCGCGGCTATCCTTTCTGGAGCAGGCTCGGCATTGCTGATCTCTACCTTATACAGCTTGCGGGCATTGAGCATTTGACACAAACGCGACAAAATCGGGTCGTCGTGGTCGGCCCAAACCTTTACCGAGGCGTAGATATCCTGGTCGTCGAGCTTGGCAAACTGCTGCAGATGGATTTCGTCGTCAAAGAAGTTGAGTTCGGTAATATCGTTCTGCAGAAAATGCTGCAGCGCCGGCGTGGCAAAAAGCTCGACCCCGCCAGAAGCCAGCTCTTTGGCCCTTTCCAAGATCTTTACCAACAGCTGTTCGCCGGCAATGACGGTTTTGTGCAGGTAAACCTGCCAATACATCAGCCTGCGGGCAATCAGGAATTTTTCGATCGAATAAATGCCCTTCTCCTCAATCACCAGCTGATCGTCAACCACGTTGAACATTTTAATGATGCGGTCGAAACTGATCACCCCTTCGCTTACCCCGGTAAAAAAGCTGTCGCGGTTCAGGTAATCCATGCGGTCGAGGTCTAACTGGCCAGAAATCAGCTGGCAAAAGAAGCGGCGGTGGTATTTGCCCCTGAAAATATGGATGGCGGTAGTGAGCTGCCCGTCAAACTCCTCGTTCAGCTGGTCCATCATCAGCATCGAAATATCTTCGTGCATCACGCCGGTAATGAGCGTATGCTCCAGTGCATGCGAAAAAGGACCGTGTCCTATATCGTGTAGCAAAATGGCGATGGTGGCGGCCTCTTCCTCTTCAAAACTGATGTGATGGCCCTTGCTGCGCAGCACTTCTATGGCCAGGCCCATCAGGTGCATGGCGCCCAACGCGTGGTGAAAACGGGTATGCAAAGCGCCGGGATATACCAAGTGGGTCATTCCCAATTGCTTGATGTACCTGAGCCGCTGAAAATACGGATGGGAAATGAGGTCATAAATCAACGCCGATGGGATGCTGATGAAGCCGTACACCGGGTCGTTTATTATTTTCTTTTTATTCAATTCTCAAAATTAAATTATACGGTACAAAAATTGCTATTTTTATCGATAGTAAAAAGCCTAGCGCTTTGAATGGAATTAATTTACATAAAAAACAGATATAATGCAGGAAACCAAAATTCTATGGGCCGACGACGAAATCAACTTGCTGAAGCCACACATTCTGCTGCTGAACGAAAAAGGCTATCAGGTAACTACGTTTACCAATGGCAACGATGCGCTGGAGGCCTTTGGAAAGGAACATTTCGACCTTGTGTTTTTAGACGAGAACATGCCTGGAATGAGCGGATTGGAAACGCTTTCTGCCATCAAAAACATCCGGTCTGATGTGCCTGTGGTACTGATTACCAAAAGCGAAGAAGAAAACCTGATGGAAGACGCCATCGGTTCGAAAATAGACGACTACCTGATCAAGCCGGTTAATCCGAAGCAGGTTTTGCTCACCATCAAGAAAATTATCGACAACAAACGCCTGGTGAGCGAGCGTACCTCATCGGCCTACCAGCAGGATTTTAGGCGTTTGGGCATGACCTTAAACGACAAGCTGAGCTATGAAGAATGGGTAGAGGTTTATAAAAAATTGGTTTTTTGGGAACTGGAACTCGAAAAGCTCGACGATCCGCAAATGCATGAGATTTTGACCATGCAAAAATCGGAGGCCAACATGCAGTTCTCTAAATTTATTGAAAACCATTATTTGGATTGGGTAAACGGCAAGGGAAACCCGCCATTGTTATCCAACGAGCTACTGAAAAAGAAGGTTTTTCCGTTAATCAACAGCACGACCCCCGTGTTCTTTATTTTGATAGACAACCTGAGGTACGACCAATGGAAAATCATCAATCCGCTGATTACCGAATATTTCCGCCTCGAAGAAGAAGATACCTATTCGAGTATTTTGCCTACGGCTACCCAATATGCCCGTAATGCCATTTTTTCGGGCCTGATGCCTTTAGAAATGGAGAAGCGTTTTCCGGCGCTGTGGCAAAACGACGACGACGAAGGGGGCAAAAACCTGCACGAAGAAACGTTTTTGGGCGAGCAGATCAAGCGCATCCTGCGCAAGGACTGCAAATTCAGCTACCATAAGATCTTGACTTTCGACCAGGGGAAAGAGCTTACCGAACAGGTAAACAACCTGATGCAAAACGAGTTTAATGCCCTGGTTTACAACTTTGTGGATATGCTTTCGCATGCCCGTACCGATATGCAGATGATCCGCGAGCTGGCCAACGACGATGCCGCCTACCGTTCTTTGACCTTGTCGTGGTTCGAGCACTCGCCTTTGCTAGACCTGCTTAAAAAAATCGCTCAAAAACGGGTAAAACTGATCATTACAACAGATCATGGTACCATTAGGGTAAAGCATCCGAGCAAGGTAATCGGCGATAGGAATACCAATACCAACCTGCGCTACAAACAGGGGCGCAACCTTAATTTTAATCCGAAAGAGGTGTTCCTGATCAAAAATCCGCACGAGGCGCAATTGCCGAAGATCAACATCAGCTCCAACTATATTTTTGCCAAGGAAGACCAGTATTTCGTTTACCAGAACAACTACAACCAGTTTGTGAACTATTACAACGAAACCTTCCAGCACGGGGGCATTTCGCTGGAGGAGATGATCATTCCGGTTGTCACGTATAGTTCGAGGTAGTCCTATCTTATTCTACCACCTCAGACATCTTAGATTTCTGAGGCGGTAATATTATCTTTGCTGCATGAACACTTCCATTACCATCGATAGCATTAACGAATTGGGCATCGTAGCCGAGCAATTGCTCGGTTTTGCCAATGGCGAGCGTTTTTTTGTTTTTGAAGGCGATATGGCCGCGGGCAAAACCACTTTCATCAAATCGCTTTGCCAGGCCCTGGGCATAACCGATGTGGTGAGCAGCCCTACATTTTCTATCGTTAACGAATACGAAAGCCCTGCCGGGCCGGTTTACCATTTCGATTTTTACCGCCTAAAAAACCTGCAAGAGGCTTTTGACATCGGCTACGAAGAGTATTTTTACAGCGGCAACTATTGCTTGGTAGAGTGGCCACAAAAAGTAGCCGAGCTTTTGCCCGATCGTTACATCAAGGTAGCCATCTCCATTACGGGCAACGAGCAGCGCCACTTCGATTTGGAGCGCATAGGCGCCTAAAACCATTGCCGGTTTTGTCAGGGGTAACTCTTTTCTATGTATTTCATTGTGAGCTATTCGCAGATTTTGCGTAACTTCAAGCACCTAAATAAAAAACTACCCAACTTATCATGGCTACAGGATTACGTGAAGGCATGGCTGCCATAGCCCAAAGAGGCTTGATGCAGCCCCAGGAGTCAATGTTAGAAACCAACAAGAAGAGCAACAGTTTATACATCGGTATCCCCAAAGAAATTTCCTTTCAAGAGTGCAGGATAGCGCTTACGCCCTTATCGGTAGCCCTTTTGGTAAACAATGGACACCGGGTGGTTATCGAATCGGGAGCCGGCAACGGCGCCAACTTTACCGACAAGGATTACAGTGAGCAGGGCGCACAGATTTCGTTCAGCAAGAAAGACGTGTACGCCGCCGACATCATCGTTAAAATAGCCCCGCCTACTTTAGAAGAAATCGGTTTGATGCACAAAGGCCAGACCTTGATTTCGGCCCTGCAGATCGGCACCTTAAAAGAGGCCAATCTCAAGGCCATCCTCCATAAAAAAATCAATGCGCTTTGCTTCGAAAACCTGCGCGACGAAGGCAATGTGCTGAGCGTGGTGCGCGCCATGGGCGAAATTGTAGGGTCGGCTTCTATTTTCATCGCCGCAGAGTACCTGAGTTCGGCCTTTGGCGGCAAGGGCCTGATGCTGGGCGGCTTTACGGGTGTACCACCTACCGAGATCGTGATTTTGGGTGCCGGAACTGTTGGCGAATATGCCGCGCGCACGGCGCTTTCGCTGGGTGCAGAGGTGAAGGTTTTTGACAGTTCGATATTTAAGCTCCGCCGTTTGCAGAACAACTTGGGCAGCCGCGTTTTTACCTCGGTTATGCAACCCATTGTGCTGGCCAAGGCCATTACTACCTGCGATGTGGTAATTGGCGCCATCCGTTCGCAGCACGGCCGCAGCCCCTGCTTGGTGATGGAAGAAACCGTTAGCCGCATGAAACCCCATTCGGTAGTGGTTGATGTAAGCATTGACCAGGGTGGCTGTTTTGAAACTTCGGAAGTAACCAACCACAAAGACCCGGTTTTTATCAAACACGACGTGATCCATTACTGCGTGCCCAATATTGCCTCGAGGGTGCCCCGCACGGCATCTTATGCCCTAACCAACATCTTTGCCCCTATTTTGATTGACATTGGCGAAATGGGTGGCCTGATGAACATGGCATGGAACAGGCCCGGCATCCGCGAAGCGCTGTACTGCTACCAGGGCCATTTAACCAATAAAGACCTGGCCAATATGTATAATTTGCCGTTCAAAGATCTGGAACTGCTCGTGGTGGCCAATCAATAATTATGAAACGACTTTTATCGCTGGCCCTGATGGCCGCCTGCTTAAGCTCCTGCGCCCAAAAGAATGCGCAAAACCCCTACGGCCTGGCCATTGTAAGCAATTACAAAACCTACAAGGCCGATTTAAAGGCCCACCCCAACAACGAGCTGGTCGAAATCAAGAAAGCCATCCCATCGGTGGTGCTCGATATCAGGTATGCTACCCGCAACAACTTTATGCAACAGGCAATGTACAAGCAGGCGCGGGCCTTTGCACGCAAGCCCGTGGTTGAGCAGCTGAAAAAGATACAGACCATCCTCAACAAAAAAGGCTATGGCTTAAAGATTTTTGACGGCTACAGGCCCTACGCCATTACCATGGCCTTTTACCAGAAGGCCAGCGACAAGAACTTTGTGGCCAACCCCAACAAAGGCTCTAAGCATAACCGCGGCTGCGCGGTAGACCTGACCATCATAGACCTGAAAACTGGCAAAGACGTACCCATGCCAACCCCTTACGACAGCTTTGCGCCCGAAGCCGCGCCACGCTACCAAAAGCTGCCTGCCAACGTAATTAAAAACCGCGATTTTTTGATTGCCATCATGCAGGCCAACGGTTTTAAGGTTATTTACAACGAATGGTGGCATTTCGATTTTAACGGCTGGCAGGAATACGATTTGATGGATATTCCGTTTGAGCAGCTTTAAGCCGCGTGCACAACCGGCCACAACCATGTTGCCGTCTGTTTGGTTTCGCCAAACCCAATCTGCTTACCCTTAATAACCTGGGCATTACCCGAAATTATTTGTTCATAATCTTTGCTTTTTTGGATTCTTTTTAAGTTTTATATAGCTTGGAATTTAAGTAAAACAAACGCTCAACTATAAAGCTCTTGATTAGATTCATAACAATAAACGAACTTAAAGAACTTCTTGATGAATTTCTAAACCGCTGGCCAATCGATAAATTAGAAGCTCTAACTCTGCAAGAGTATGTAGGCGTTAATAACAAGGACACCTTTTGCCAATGGGTTGAAACTAGAACAAGGATGTTGGGAAGCATAAAGGGTCTAACATCAATTAAGTTTGGGATTTACGAAAGGACAAATTCTGCTAAAACCCCAAAAAATTATAAAAACGATGAAAAATACTCTTGGTTAAAAGCTTATGGTAACGACAGAAAAACTGCTTTTGACAACGTAAAAAGAGACATCATTAAAGTCATAAAGCTCTCTGAAATTGGCGGTTTTGACCAGATCGATCATATACGTCTACCTGACCTATTTAAATGGAAAGTAGCTTTTTTATATTCTAATGAAAGACTCATCCCGATTTATAAACGCGATGTTTTATTTAAGATCGCAGATTATTTTGGTTTGCAGGTAGGCAAGAGCACTACTATCTCGGAAATACAGACATTAATGATGATGAATAAGCCCGCGCACTTGGATGTGTATGCTTTTATGCGAAAGCTTTATGACCAGTTTGGGGACAGGAAGGAAAGAAAAGAAATTATCGCGAACACAAGCACGCGAATACCAAGAACAAAAAGACGAGCAACAGGAACAAAAGACATAGCTCCACAGGTGAGAACCGTAACCCGTTCTTACATCGCAGAACAACGACATAATAAAATTCAGGAAGCACTTAAAGCTCAATTAATAGAGCAATTTGGAGAGGAAAATGTCCTGTTGGAAGAAAATCATGTCGATGTAAAGCTAATCCAACCGGATTTTATTTCGTTTTACGAAGTTAAATCCTCTCCTTACGCATCACAATGTATAAAGGAAGCACTAGGACAAGTCCTATTATATTCGTCCAATGATGAAGACAAGAGGAAAAAAAACCATATTGTTGTAGGTCAGTATCCTGCTACAGCCAATGATGAAAAATATATTAACTTTCTAAAAGAAAACCTAAAGATTGATTTTGAATATCTAAACGTGGAAATCATATAATAGATATATTCCGGGGTTTTTACTTAGATCAACTGAGCATTAAATAATTATCTTATTAACCACTACTTTTGTCCAAACTTTCTCGTTATTTGATATAGGCAACCGCCTATTCATTAACCATGTAGAGCCTAGCATCCTTAAAGCCAAAAACATAAAAGCCTCATGCAATGCAAAAACAAGCTTTTTAGACTTAAATAATGAGATCCCTAATATCCTCATAGTTTGTTTGCTATGGCTTTTCCTTCCTCACAATTCTTCAACCGGCTAGATAAGCTATTGTAATACGAAGGACAATCTATACCTGCGCCCATACTGGTTTTACTAATGTTGATTAAAACCTTGAGGTATAGCAGCGAAACAGGCGAATCGGGGTATTTTAAAAAGAATTCGGCATAGTTTCTTTTGTTGCTGGTAAGGTACATGTCGTTAAGGGCCTTGTTTAACGGGCCTCCTGTTACCAGGGCTTCTTTCATGTTTTCGGTAGGTACATAAACATTAACCGAATCCTCTATGGCTAAAATCTTTTCGTCAAATATTCTTTCGGCTTTTTTTTCGAGCAGGGTGTTATAAGTCATTAAAGAATCCATGCCAAAAAACAGGCTGGATAAGGTCAGCTCCTCGTATCTTACGGCGTTAAACCTGAAATGGCTAAGCACTACAGGCGCTTTTAGCATGATGTTTTTTTTTGAATTGTACAGGTAGGCGTATTTGTACGGCAGGCTCTTGTGTACCGTTCCGGCAATCGTACAGCCCGTAGCCTGACCATACAGGCTACGGGCCGTAGCAAACACCATCAATATGGCTAAACCAATATTAAGCAGGGTTTTCGTCATAATACTTTATGCACAAATCATAGTATACGTCCATTTGGATTACGTCGGCATTGGCATCGCCGGTAGGTTCAAGGCTTGCCGCTTCCTGTAGGCATTTGGCCTGTGCCCAGGCAGGGCATCCACCGCCCGTTACTTTTTTAAGCTCGGCTTTGCTGAGCAATGTTAGGTTTTTCATTTGATTGATTTATGGGTCTGGCTGTTTTTTTACCACGTAAAAACATAAAACGGCAAGTTTTTACAACGCCTTGCGTCGGTTGTTTAGGGATGACGCTTTTTATCCATTAAAACATATCGTTTTTAAAACAGCTAAAAAAGGCGGGTCAGCAACCCTAGGGACACAAGGTAAAGCCCAGCCATAGATCTTGAATAAAATCAAAAGGGATAATTGAAAATACAAATAATACTTTGTACCCGTTTAGCCAAGCCTAAAATGTAAAAAGATAGAGCATTTTAAATGCACGCCCAGCCCCTTTTAAGGCACCGGCACACAAAATTCACTATTAAAATCATGAAAAAGGCCTTTTTTGACCTGAAAACGCGATTTTAAGTCCAAACTAAGCAGCTCCGAGTACCGACAAAGCTCCATTGCGATGCCTCAAAGAAACGCTGCGGGTACGCCGCGTGTTGTTGCGTACCCGCAAAGACGTTTTGTCAACCCGCAGCGTGCCATTGCGTACAAACAATGCCATGCAGAGAGTACTCGATGACGTATCGAGTGTTCGCAGTGTGATTTTGAAGGTACGCTGCACCACATCGAGGATACGCGATGAAGCGCTTAAGCCCCTAAACACCCAAAGTTTTGACCGCCTTAGACACCTAAGAACAGCTAAGACTTGAGCAATAGAAGGCTTCACTAAGGTGTCTTAGGTAATGAAACCAGGGCGCTGGATCTAATCCGACCAGATTTACAACGAGGTGAAGTAACGGTTTTGACCGCCTCAGGCACCTAAGAACAGCTAAGTATTGAACAATATGTTTAGCTTGAACCAACGCAAAAAAACAACACCAGCTCAAACAATGGCTAAGGCGTCTTAGGTGGTAAAAATTAAACCCGCACTACTATAGTTCAACAATGCGAAAAACCAACCCTTAACTTTTATCAATAGCTGAATTGCCTAGCAACGAACTAAGATTTTGGCTTAGCCACAGGCTCCTGTTGGGTATGATGCGCGGCTCCGTAATGATCTACGCTCACATCGGCCTTATCGCCTTTAACCGTCAGCGAAAAGATATAGTCATAATCGTCGTCGGTAAGTTCTTTGATCGGCCGGGTGCCTCCAAAGGCCTCGATCAGCTCTAGCACGGTGTTAGAATGGCCCACAATCAGTATTTTTTTGCCCTTGGCATTGGCCATCAGCTGCTTGGCCAGTTCTTTCTGGTAGTTTGGGCTATAGGTTTTAAGCGAAATGCCCTGCCTATCGGCCAACTGAAAAGCGGTTAGTTTGCTTCTTTTGTAGCCTGTTGTAAAAATCGAATCGAGTTTCTGGCCCTTTAGGTACTTGAAAAGGTCGTCTGCACGCACCTTGCCTTCGGGCGACAAATCCGGATCATTGTCTTTCGGGTTGTCGGTCAGTTTTTCGGCATGCCTAACAATCCATACTTTCACTGTTTTTTGCGCGCTCAGGTTCTGTTGTCCCAACAAAAGCGCCAGAAATGCCAATACAAGGGTTCTCATCTTCAAAATTATAATGCGGTTATCAATTCTTTTAGGTCTGTTTCGCTGTGCCAGCTGCTCAGCACGATCCTGTTGATGATTTCGCCGTCCTTATCGGGATAGGGAAACGAAGAGATCAGGATGTTCTTGGCCAGCAACCGTTGGCTAAGGTCTGCATTTTTGCAGAAAAAAACAGGAAAATCGGGTATAAAATGCCAGCCTTTTTTACCGGCCAGCGCCGTGGCCATGCGTTTAGCAAGCACTTGGAGCTTGTCGAGTTCCGCTGCATAAAGCGCGTCGGCCTGCATCAGGGCAAAAAGCCCGGCGGCGGCAGGCGGCGAAGCCCCCAGAAATTCGTTACTCTGCTTCAGCCTGGCTATCACCTTTTCAGACCCCAAAACCAATCCCGCATCTACGCCCAATGCCTTGGCCATAGAAGCCACTACAACCGTTTCTACATGGTTGGCCACGGGCAGGGCCGAAAATGCGCCCAGGCCTTTGTTATTGAGCCCCAGGCCATGCGAATCGTCAACAATGAGCAGCACTTGCTTTTGTGGGTCAATCTGCGCCACGAACGAAAAATCGTAAATCTCCGGAAAGAGATTGTTCATCGAGTTGCTGATGAGCACCCAGCGCTCCTGTTCGCTCCGGTTAATGGTCTCGACTAGCGTTTGGGCCCAAGCGCCAAACGAGGTTTCGGCCGTTTGGGGTTCTTCAGCCAGCCACAAAGCCGGATGGCAGGCCGGTGCATAGCAAACCCTGCCCCAGCTGCTCAGGTTCTTTACCGTCAGCTGCGCGGCCAGGTAGCCGCTCGAGCTCACCAAGGCCGCTTCGGCGCCGAATTTTTTAGCCAGGTGTTTTTCGGCTTCATAGTAAATGCCCAACTGGATGTTGTTGTTTCGGCTGGTACCGTTGTTCAGGCCATAGTTTTCCAACCCTTTGATGTAGTGATGCAAAAAGGCTTCGTTTTTCGGGATGCCCAAATAGGCCGTGCCCCCAAAATAGAGATAGCTTTTTCCGGCAACCGCTATCCTGGGCGCCAATGAGCCCTGTAACTGGTTAAACGTTGGTTGGTTCGACATTAATAGCTTCTTCCCAATTGGTCGTTGGCCGCTTTGATCAGAGAGTTGGCATTGTTTGTATCGAACGAAAACTCCCAGAACATGATGCCGTTGGCGCGGTCTTTGGCCAGCTGCGCTTTCTGTTTTACCAAATTGATGCCGTTAAAATAGTAATCAACACCAGCTACAGTGCCCACATTGCCGTTTACATCGGCCCCCGCCGCCTCGATATCGCGGTAGCCCTTGGCCGCGTTTTGCACGTTTTTGCCATAAGTTGGAATGCCTACAACGGCTTTCAGCCTGTCTAGGCCTTTTACGTTCAGGTATTGGTCTAAACTGGCCACGCTCATTTTGTACGAGGCATGCTGGTAAGGATCTGAAGTATCATAACCGATTCCGTCGTACTGCATGATGTTGAAGAAGTCTACATATTGGAATACCTCTGGCTTGATGCCTTCTCTAATTCCTCCGGAATATACTGCCGGGGTAACCGCAGCACTTAAAAACTTGTTGATTTTGTGCAGCTCGGCAGAAAGCTCCTTCATGAGCAATACAAAATTATCTGCCGATGGCGCAGTACCGGAGGTGCTCGGGTATTCCCAATCGATATCGACCCCGTTAAGGCTGTTGTTTTTGGCAAAATTAACCACGTTGGTTACAAACTTGGTCCTTGCCGTGGCCGTACTGGCCATGGTGGCAAAGCTGGCGCTGCTGCCCGAAACCGAGATGCCCACTTTTACGTTGTTGGCCCTGGCGCGCTGCATTACTGTTTCGAAGCGTGTGGGCTGCGAAAGCGGCTTTAACGTACCATCGGCAATGGCATCGATTTCTAAAAAGGCGTAGAACAGATGGGTAATCATCTTGTACTTGCTCATGTCTACCGTTTCTGGGTCTTTATAGCTCGGCATATAGGCCACGATCTTGAAGCTGTTGTCGGGCACATAGGGCGTTGGGGTTACCGGCGTCGTGTTGTTGTCGGGGTTTGAAGGCGTGCTATCATCGCTTTTCTTACAGGCGCCGAACGCCAAAAGGCCCAGGGAACAAATGAGGAGTAGATTTTTTAATTTCATGCGGTTACTTCAATTGGTTCTTAAAAAACTCAAACTGCTGGCGGATAGATTTTGCCCAGTAGGCCTTGTTATGCGCCCCTGGCTGAGAAATGTAGGTGGCGTTTAACTTCAGGCTGTCGCACTTCTGCTTCAGCTCATTGTTAGAGGCATAGAAAAAATCGTTGGCGCCGCAATCGAAAATAATGGGCTTGGCATTGCCTTTTAGTTGCCCGATATTGTCGATAACGGAATATTTTTTCCAAGCTTCGTCTGTTGCCGGCGGGTTTCCCAGTAAATCTCCCAAGCCAAACTTACCAAATCCATCTGATAATTTAATGCCCCCACTGGTACTGCCTGCTCCTGCAAACAATTCGGGCCGCCGTATAAACAGGTGCAGGGCTCCATGCCCGCCCATGCTCAGGCCAGTTATGAAGACGTTTTGTGTATCTGTTTTATACTTTTTTTGAATGTCGGGATACAATTCGTCGAAGAAGAAACTTTCAAACTGCCAGTCTTTTTTTACCGGACTGTTGAGGTACCAGCTGCTGAACAGGCCATCGGGACAAATTAGGATAAAACCGTATTGGTCGGCATATTTTTGGGCATCCATAATGTTGTTCCACTGCTTGTAATTGCCCGAGTAGCCGTGCAGCAGGAAAATAACCGGGAATTTGTCTTGCTGCGCATAATTTTTAGGTTTAAAAACCCAGGTTGTATCAGCCTTGGGCAGGTTCTTGCTCTGGTAAATAAGCTGGTCTTGTGCCGAAGCACCAAGCCCCAGCAGCAGCAATAGGCCCAGTAAATGGTTTTTCATCATTTCAGTTCTTAAAAATTATCATGGATATAGGTCATCAGCCGTACCATTTCGTTCCTCACCTCTGACGTTGGCTGTACAAAATTATTGTTCATGAAAGAAAAAATAAGTACCCTGCCCTTTTGGGTTACCACATAGCCGCTTTGGTTGTGGTTGTTTGAGAGACTACCGGTTTTGCCAAACACAAAGGGCTTGTCGGTTTTGGGGTAGGCATTTTTCAGGGTTCCCGTTTTGCCCCCTGCGGGCAACAGGCCAAAGAGCCTTTCCTTGTTGTTTACTTCGGTATAAATAAGTTCCAATAGCTTCACCATGTCTCTGGGCGTAAACAAATTGCCTCTCGATAGGCCCGAACCATCTACCCATTTCGGTTTATCTGGCAGGCTGGTTAAATAGTGCTGTTCGATGTAGGCAATGATTTTGGCCGTATTCAGTTCTTCGCCAACCTGATTGGCATAGGTAAGCAGCAACTGTTCGGCAATAAAGTTATCGCTGGGCTGCAGCATTTGCTTAAACACCGAATCGCTTTTTACGTTGTAGATGGTTTGGGCATTGGCCGGCATCTTGAAGTTGATGATGCCTACATACTTGTGCAACGTATCGGCCAAAAGATTTATCGTAGTGGCGGTGCTCACCTTAAAGGGCACCTGCTGGGCCGTTTTGGTGGTTATGGGTACTTTAGGATAGGTGAAATGGTTGCTGTTAAAATCGCGGGTTACCTTAAAAGCCTTGGCTTGGGCTGTGCTATCTACAGCAAAGCAGCTGGCAAAGATTTGGGGCGTGATGTTAATCTGGCCATTGGCTGTTGTGCTAACCAGCACCATGTTATCCATCAGAGGCAATTCGTTAATTTCGGCCTGGTAATATTCATTGTAATCGTCCCATTGCCAGCCGTTGCCGTAAAAATTGCCGGTATACCTGCCCGGGGCGAAGAACAGTTTTTTGCTGCTGTTTTTTAAAAAATTGTAGGCCTTGGTGCCCTTCAGTTGCGAGTGCAGGAAAGAAGGGTCGCCGGTTCCCCAAAAAATAAGCGAATCTCCCCTTTCTACATAACGTAGCGAGGGAATGGAATCGGGAGCCATTTTCAGGCCCGCATAAAAAGTAAAGAGTTTGGTATTGGAGGCTGGCGTAAAATACTTATCGGCATCTTGCTGAAAAAGCAGCTCTTTTTGATCCATATCGTACAAAGCAAAGCCCACCTGGTATTTTTTGATCAATTGGGAATGCTGGAATTCTTTTTTTACTTTCCTTGAAATCATCCGGTTTGGCGTGCAGGCCAATTGGCAGGCAACAAAAAAGAACAAGAGGCAGGTAAGCAGCTTTAAACTGGTTTTTTCCATTAAGTATTGGGCTATAGCAAAAATGTGCGTCCTAATTTATTAATTTAGTTTTATGAAATATTGGCATCGGGCAATAAAAATATACCTACTATTTGCTTTTTTTGGCTCAATTGTACTGCAAACCTTGTTGGCAGATGCCTGTTATGCCCAAAATTTTGTTTTTGAAGGGAAGCGCAAAAAAGACGCCTTAACCTTTGAGCAAATCAAGAACCTGATTGTAGTGCCGCTCTACCTCAACGGCAAAGGCCCTTACAATTTTATCCTCGACACGGGCGTAGGTTCGCTGATCATAACGGATCCTGGGTTATTGGATACTTTACGGATCAAAAACCCCAGAACCATTAAAGTGTATGGCTTTGGCCAGGGCGAAGAAATAGATGCTTTTTTAACCAACGACGTCGGCGTAAAGATTTCGGAGGCCAGCGCCGCACATGTGCCAACCGCCATTTTAAAGAAGGATATTTTTGACCTTTCGAGTTATTTGGGGCAAAAGATCTACGGTTTGATCGGCTATCCGTTTTTCAACAGCTTTGTGGTCAAGATAAACTACAGCACCAGCAGGCTTAGCTTTTCGCTACCCAGCGCAAAAGTGAAGAAAAGAGGGCATCAAGTTCCGATATTCATCGAGAACAACCGGCCTTATCTTTTTGCCGATCTGGAAGATGCGCACAAACGGCCATTTAGGGTAAAACTTATTATTGACTGTGGCGCCAGCCATCCCTTATCGATGTATGCCTTGGCGGGCAAACCCTTTCCGATACCCAAAGACACCATTTCGGCCAATTTGGGCGTGGGCTTAAGCGGGGTGATCAATGGCAGCATGGGGCGGCTCTCCTCGCTAACCCTAGGCAAATATTCCTTTAAAAACATCCTTTCGGGCTTTCCGGCCTACGAAGCCTTGGCCAAACAGGTGGGCTACGACAAAAACGACGGCAATTTGGGGGCCGAAGTGCTCAAACGCTTCACCGTGATTTTCGATTATCCCAACCTTTCGATGTACCTCAAACCCAACTCCAACTACAGCACTCCTTTCGAACACGACATGTCGGGCATTGAGGTATACATGGACCCCAACAACAAAAAGCATGTTTTTATAGGCCGCATCGAACCCGGATCGCCTGCAGAAAAGGCCGGGTTTTTAGAGCAGGACGAAATTGTTTCGCTGAATATGCGCTTTATCCAGGAGTATTCGCTGGAAGATATTTCGAAGCTCTTCAAGTCTGACGACGGCCGTACCATTTTGGTAGAGATTGTGCGCAACAACCGAAACCTCATCAAATTGCTCCGACTGAAACGAAGGATTTAGTTTTGTCATCGTAGTGTAACATTCGCCTTTCACGATTTCCTTTGCAAGGACACAATTCTATTTTAGCCTTTTATCACCAAACTAACTTTTTATAAAACATGATCAAAAACCAAAACTTATTAGCGGCAGCTAGTTTGTTTTTTTTATGCGCATTGGGCAGCACCGCCAGCTTTGCACAGCAAAAGAAAACCACTACACCTCCATCTACCGCAGCACCGGCCGCAACAACACCTGCGGCTGCCCCTAAAAAAGAGGGTATCAAGCCTTTTGCCGAGGTTATTACGGCTAAGGCCAAAACCAAAAGCGGCTTATTTAAAACGCACCGTTTAGACGATAAATGGTATTTTGAAATCCCTGATTCGATTTTAAACCGCGAAATGCTCGTGGTAACCCGCTTGGCCAAAGTACCTGCAGGCGTTAAAGTTGGCAACCAGCAATATGGCGGCGAACAACTGAACGAACAAGTTTGGCAATGGGAACGTCGCGGCAAGCAGATTTTTATCCGCGTACCGAGTTATGCCATCAGGGCCGAAGAAAATACCGACATGTACCAGTCTGTTAAAAATTCGAATCTTTCTACCATCCTGGCTTCTTTCGATATCAAAGCCTATAACAAAGACACTACAGGCGTGGTTATTGACGTAACCGATTTCTACAATGGTGATATTTTGGCCATCGGCGCCAGCGATGCCCTGAGAAAAGCCTACAAAACCACGGTTTACGACAATACCCGTTCTTATATCGACACCATCAAAACCTATCCGTTGAACATTGAAGTGGGAACGGCCAAAACCTACCGTTCGGCCGAATCGCCAATCGACAACAGCATTGGTGCCGTTACCTTCGAGTTCAATACCTCGATGTTATTGTTGCCAAAAACACCGGTTAAGCCTCGCTTTATGGATGCCCGCGTAGGGTTCTTTGGCCAGTCGCAGATTGATTTCGGTACCGACGCCCAAAAGTCAGAACGTACCGCTTATATCCACCGCTGGAATTTGGTGCCTAAAGATACCGTTGCCTACAAACGTGGCGAACTGGTTGAACCAGTTAAGCCGATTGTGATCTACATCGATCCGGCTACGCCTAAAAAATGGGTGCCATACCTGATTGCGGGTATTAACGATTGGCAAAAAGCTTTTGAGTCCGCGGGCTTTAAAAATGCCATTGTTGGCAAGGAAGCGCCAACGCCTCAGCAAGATCCTGAATTTAGCGTAGACGATTCGCGTTACTCGGTAGTGCGTTATTTCGCTTCTGATATTCAGAATGCCTACGGTCCGCATGTTGCAGACCCACGCACCGGACAGATTTTAGAGACACACATCGGCTGGTACCACAACGTCATGAGCTTGTTGAGAAACTGGTTCTTCGTACAAACCGCAGCCATCAATCCAGAAGCCCGCAAAGCCAAATTCAGCGATGCGCAAATGGGCGAATTGATCCGCTTCGTATCTTCGCACGAAATTGGCCACACTTTGGGCTTGCCGCACAACTTTGGTTCGAGCTACGCTTATCCGGTTGATTCGCTGCGCTCAAAAGCCTTTACCGATAAATATGCCACTGCACCTTCTATCATGGACTATGCCCGTTTCAACTACGTGGCCCAACCTGGCGATGGCGTGGTAAGAATGTACCCAGGCATTGGCGAATACGATAAATGGGCTGTTAAATGGGGCTACACTTGGTTTCCTGGCAACTTGACCGCTCAACAGGAAAAAGACAAGTTAGATATATGGACCAAAGAAAAAGCAGGCAATCCGATGTATTTCTATGGCCGCCAAGGGAATGCCTACGATCCGCGCGACCAAAGCGAAGACTTGGGCGACAACGCCATGAAAGCCAGTGGCTATGGTATTGCCAACCTGAAACGCATTTTGCCTAACGCAGAAAAATGGACTTTCGAAAAAGGCAAAGACTTTAGCAACCTGAGCGAAATTTATGGCGAAATTGTAGGCCAATATAACCGTTACATGGGCCATGTTACCTACAATGTGGGTGGCTTGTACGAAAACTTCAAAACCTACGACCAAGCTGGTGCCGTTTACAAATACCTAGACAAAGCCAAGCAAAAAGAAGCCATTGCTTTCTTGAACCAACAATTGTTCACTACGCCGTTATGGCTCATCAACAGCGAGCAATTGAACAAATTCGATAATGGTGCTATGCTAACCCGCATCAAAGGCGTACAAACCGGTACCATCAACAATATCTTCACTTCGTCGAGGTTGTTGCGCATGTTGGATAACGAAGCCAAAAACGGAGCTACTGCTTATACCATTCCTGAGTTGTTTACCGATTTGCGTGGCACTATTTTCGCCGCTGGCAGACCAGATGCCTTTAAACGCAACTTGCAAAGAGGCTATATCGATCGTTTGGGAAGCTTAATGGTTGATGCCCCTGCACCGCAAGGCCTGCCTCCAGGCTTTACCTTTACCCCGGTAAACATTTCGGTAACCGATATCAGACCTTTGGTTAGAGCCGAGCTTAAAACCTTATTGGCTACCGCAAAAGCCCGCGGCGTTGCCGGCGATGCCAACACCAAGGCACACTACGAAGATCTGGCCGTTAGAATTAACGACATTTTGGATCCGAAAAAATAATACCAGCAAAGCCCCGAAAGTTTCGGGGCTTTTTTATTTTAGTACCATGCTTAAATCCTTCCTATTTTCCCTGGCCTTTGTTGTCTTCGGCCACGTTGCCTTGGCCCAAAATGCCGATTCGCTGACCCTGGTTAAAGCCAAGTGGCAAAAAAAGCGCATTGCGCCCAAAACCAGGCTCTTTACCTTCCATTTTACGCAAAACAGTCTTTTTCAGGCTAACGAGCAACTTTCTTTTGTCGAGGTAAAAAACAGCAAAAGAGCCCCGCTTTTTGCCTTTGGTAGCGAGCCCAAAGAGCTTAAAACCACATCCACGTTTGGAAAAGCCAATCAAGCCATTGCCGCTATTAACGGTACTTTTTTCGACGTAAAAAATGGTGGGTCTGTAGATTTCATCAAGGTTAACGGGCAAGTGATTAGCCCAAACCGCTTGGAAAAGGGCAATAAAAGAGCCCGTCACCAGCAAGCCGCCGTGGTGATAGCAAACGGCAGGCTCAGCTTAAAAAAATGGGATGGAACAGCCAACTGGGAAGAGGCGCTAAGCGAAAACGACGTGATGCTCAGCGGCCCGCTGCTGCGGCTTAACCAAATTAACGAAAGTTTAGATACCGCGGCGTTTAACCGCTTGCGCCATCCCAGAAGCGCCATTGGCCTTAAACCCGACGGCACCGTGCTGCTCCTGACCGTAGATGGCCGCCACGAAAATTCGGCCGGCATGAGCCTGTTCGAGCTGACCAAGGTCATGAAATGGCTGGGTTGTACCAGCGCCATCAACCTCGACGGTGGCGGTTCCACTACCTTGTGGTTGGCCGATGCGCCCGGAAACGGCATTGTAAACTTCCCTTCCGACAATAAAAAGTGGGACCACGAGGGCGAAAGAAAAGTAGCCAATGTGATTATGCTTAAACCTAAAAAATAAGTTATTAGGTGTATTTTACGTTAGTTGGGAAAGGCTTTCCCAAAACTATGATATATTTGCCTCCACAATCTGGTGCCCTTTAAAATGAAGTCGAAATACCTTTTAGTTCCCGCTTTTGTTTGTTCCCTGTTTTTCCTGGCCTGCAATTCTGATTCGAAAAAGCAAGCTACAGACGGTTCGAAGTCCGGACAGCAAACCGAAGAGCTCGGCTTTAGCGACGTAAACGGCATCCGGTTCTACGAGGTAAAACGACGCTTTAAAAACGGCCTTTCCTTTAACAAAATCGGCTTTCAGCAGGAGCCCACCTGGATTATCCAGTTTAAGGCGCCCGATACCATGCTAGCCTACAGTCCCGAAAAAAAAGGAATGGAAGCTTTTTACCTGCAATTTGACCATGGCAAGGTATACAACTTTGCCCGCGAATTTTTCAGGGCCATTACCATTACCAAAGACAGCCTGGTTTTACAGCGACTGCAGGTTGACGGCCGCGTAATTGCCGGCGACGACGATGAGCGCTCCGACGTTTTCTGCACCTATTATACCCGCGATTATATCGAAAACAAACTACATACAACAGTTGGCGAACTGCAGCGCCCTACCAGGGCCGATACGCTCTTTATCAAATCACTGGCCGAAAAGGCCGCTAAAGATCCCGCCAATCCAGAAACCGCATTCGCCGCCCGGCAACCGGTGGACTTTAAGCCTAAAGGGCCTTATGTTACAGTAGAAAAAATAAGCAATGTAGACCCGCTCAATAACAGAACGCTCTCTTACGATTACCTTTACCCAGAATACCGTTTGGTTATCGAGAAATCGTATAAAGCCTTTGCCTACCGTTTCTCGGTAGTGGTCGATACCAAGGGCAAATTAACGGTTAACCGCGTAGAAGGCGTGATGAAAGAAGACCTCGAGCCAAGAAAGCGCCTGATCCAAGGCATTTTAGATGTTTATGTGCGCAATCTTTACCAGATAAGCCCTGGAACCACGCTGGGCATACCCCATTCTAGCGAAATTACCCTTAACCTGGTGGGCAAACTGGCGAAATAATCTGTTCTATTTTTTGACCATATTGCTCAAACATTTGTTTTGTTGATTTTTAACTGTACCTTGCAGCTCATTTAATTACAATACAATGCAAGAAGGAACAGTAAAATTTTTCAATGTAACTAAAGGTTTCGGCTTTATTATCCCTGCAAACGGCGATAGCGAAATCTTTGTACATTCAACAGGCCTTATCGACGAAATTCGTGAAAACGACAAAGTTCAATACGACGTTGAAAACGGTAGAAAAGGCTTAAACGCCGTTAATGTGAAAGTAATCTAATTATTATCATATTTTACCAAAAAAGCCCCGGCAAATGCCGGGGCTTTTTTATTGCTGCGTTATTTTCTACCGCTGGTAAACCCTCACGTAATCTATCTTCATGCTGGCCGGAAAAATAGATTCGTCTATTCCCTTGGCGCCACCCCAGTTGCCACCCACCGCTACGTTGAGCAACACATGGAACTGCTGGTCAAAAGGCCAATCGGCCATGCCCTTGCCACTGTTTTTAAAGGTCAGGTATTTCTGATCGTCGATAAAGAAATCGATACGGTCGGCAAACCACTCGATGGCATAAACATGGTACTGCGTATAAATATCGTTTACTTTTAGCGCTTTGCCTACCTGGGTACCTTTAACATGGTTAAACGCTTCGGTATGTACGGTTCCGTGCACGGTATCAGGCGCGTAGCCTACGTGCTCCATGATGTCAATTTCGCCACTTTTTGGCCAGTTTCCGTATTTCCAATCCGTAGGCAACATCCAAATGGCCGGCCAAATGCCCCTGCCTTTTGGCAAGATGGCGCGAACTTCTACGCGACCGTATTTCACGTCGAATTTGTTTTTGCTCACCAACCTGGCCGAAGTAAACTTCATTTGCTCCTGGTCGGCTTTGCGCGCAGTAATATTCAACGCCCCTTTTTCTACATTGGCGTTCAGGGTATCAGCCTTGGTATAAAATTGCTTTTCGTTGTTACCCCAACCGGTACCTCCTACATCATAGCCCCAATTATGCGAATCGGGCAGGCCTTTTCCGTTAAACTCGTCGGCCCACTTTAACTTCCAGCCCTTAGCTACTGGTGTTTTTTTAATGGTTTCGAACAATAATTCTGGCTCGTTGGTGGTAATGTAATCCACTTCATTGGCCAATAGCCATTCCATTTCAGGAACCGTATTTACCGTCCAGGCGTTAATGGTCAATCCGAGTTTTTTGGAAGGCTCGAACCAGTTGTTTTTCTGAAAAACCGAATAGTGATAATCAGAACCAGCAAAGCCATCGGCTTTTAGCTTTTCAGGCGCTACTTCGCCAGCCAAATAGGCAACTTTGGCGTTTGGCATGTGTTGGATAATGTAGGTGCAGATGTCGTAACCAAAGCTGATGTACTCTACCCAGGCTCTGTCTCTTATACACATCTAAAAAGGGGGGGGGGGGGGGGGGGGGGGGGGGGGGGGGGGGGGGGGGGGGGGGGGG
>NZ_JAELUC010000060.1 GCF_016429155.1 Pedobacter sp. ASV12
TATAAGAGACAGGCCACTCGAATCGCACGGAAAACGTTATTACGTTATGAGTGCAGAGGGAAACACAGCACCCAATAATATCAAAAACGGCTTGGAAGGCATGTCTTTTTTAACCATTGTTGCTACAGAAGATGATACACACGTCAACATCAAAAGGCCAAATAGCATAAAGGTTGAACAGGTAGTTTTGCCCAAGGCGGGCGATGTTTATGAAGTACTCTCTGGGCTAGACTTAACGGGTACATTGGTAGAAATTGACGATGCATCCTCATCCTGTAAAACCATGGCGGTATATTCAGGCCATTCGGGCTTAGCTTACTTTTTTGGCTCTTACGACCCGCTGTTGCAACAATTATATCCTGTAGCAAGCTGGGGCAGGACCTATGGCGTTGTCCCGTTTTACAAGAGGTCATTCTTTGGGCGGATTTTGCCTTCTGAAAACAATACCACAATTACGATTAATGGCAAGGTGGTTGGCAAAATTAATGTAGGCGATATATATGAGATACCACGCTCAGACGAACCGATGCTGATCCAGGCAGACCAACCGATTTCTGTGGCCCAATTTACCTACTCGCAGGATGAAATTGCCACCGTGCCCACCGATAATTTGTTAGGAGACCCTGATATGGTGGTCTTAAATCCCATCGAGTATAACATCAAAAACATTACGGTGTTTTCATCTAATTTAGAAGCGATAAGAAATAAATACATCAATATCTTTATGAAGACCAGTACCCGGGCTTCATTTAAAGTAAATGGTAAAACCCCCACAGAGGATTGGCAAATCCTGCCCTCTGATGCAACTTACTCTTATATACAAATAGAGGTTTTTGAAGAAAGCCTGACGCTGAGCGCCGATGATGGCTTTAATGCCATTGCCTATGGTTTTGGCGACCATGAGTCCTATGCTTATTCTGCGGGTACGAACCTGGCCACCAGTCAGTTTTTAACCATTAAGAACAGGATTACTAATGCTGAAGGGAGTTCGGCATGCATAGGTCAGCCTTCCGATTTTAAGCTTACCCTGCCTTACCTGTTAACCAGGATTGTATGGAAGGCCGAAGATGGCAGCGTATTGTACGACGATCAAAACCCTATGCCTACACAGAGCGTTGTTTCCGGACAGACCCTTTATACCTATTTGGCACCGGTAAATAAAACATTCGTCGCGCTTGGCCAATTCAAGCTTTCTGCATTGGCCTCTATTCCACAAACCGTTGGCAACTGTTTTAGTGGCGACATTGAATTGTTATTTACGGTTGATGTAGACCCATTGCCGACGGCAAATTTTACGGTCGATGCAGCCGGATGTGTAGCTAAGGAAATTGTCTTTACGGATAAAAGCATATCAAATGTAGCTCAAAAAAGCATAACCAAATGGCAGTGGGATTTTGGCGATAATTCTCCTGTTGCTACCGAGCAAAATCCAAAACATATTTACCAAACGGATGGCGAGTTTACCATCAAGCTGTTTGTTGGCGCCGAAAATGGCTGTATGTCGGAAGTGTTTGAGAAAAAAATCATCATCAACCCTAAAATTACGCCTAAGTTCGAGGCAAGGGTAGCCACCTGCATCAATACTGATGTAAGTTTTAAAGATCAATCGACCATCAGTTCAGGCAATATTGTAAAATGGACCTGGGATATGGGCGATCAAAAAGGAACCTTGCACAAAACGGATGCAAATGCCTTTGATTACAGATACGATACGCCCGGCAAGTACTCCGTAACCCTTGTGGCCGAAAGCGACAAAGGATGTACGGCCACTTACACGCAGGAAATTACGGTTACAGCTTTGCCTACCAATGATTTTGTATTGCCCGAAGTGTGTCTGGCTGATGCCCAGGCTGCTTTTGCAAACAATTCGACAGATTTTGACGGCACAATCACAAACCTTACTTATTTATGGAACTTTGGCGACGCGGCTTCTGGCGCGTTAAATACTTCGACGCAAAAAGACGGCAGACACAAATACAATGCGGTTGGCAATTACAACGTCACCTTGACTGTTTTTAACGGCAATGGTTGTAGTGTAAGCTTAGTAAAACCTTTTGTGGTAAATGGCTCGTCGCCAAAAGCAGATTTTGTAGTGGGTAATAATTTGTGCAGCAATCAGGCTTTTTCGGCCAGCAATGCTGCTACTGTCGATTTTGGAAGCATCACCAGAATTGAATGGTATATTGATGGCGTAAAATACAGCGAAGATGAAAATCCATTGCCAGGCAAACTATACAACTTTAGTTATCCTGCTTTTACAGCACCTTTAACGAAAACCATCATGCTCGAAATGGTGGCTTATTCAGGGGGCATTTGCTCAAACAGGGCTTCAAAGCCGGTTGTTTTATTGGCTTCTCCGGAGGTAACGTTTAATGCCTTGGCTCCACTGTGTTTTAATGCGCCAGTAACACAACTCCAAGCCAGCGAAGCATCGGGTTTAAGTGGTACGGGCGTTTTTAGTGGAGATGGAGTGATGGCCGATGGCCAGTTTGATCCACGGATTGCAGGCGTAGGCAAGCATAGCATTACCTATACTTTTACCGCCACAAACGGATGCATTGATGCCAAAACGCAGGTTATCGAGGTTTATCCGGTACCAACTGTGAGTGTTGAACCAGCTGTTTACATATTTGTTGGCGGGCAGAAAGAACTACAGGCCACTGCCAATGGAACAAGGCTAAGCTACAAATGGACACCGGCAGTAGGCTTAAGCAGCGATGTGGTGTTAAACCCGATTGCCAGCCCACAGACCGATACCAAGTACACCTTAACGGTTACTTCGAGCCAGGGCTGCAGCGAAACAAGCGAAGTTTGGGTGCATGTACTGCAGAATATAAATCCGCCCAGTAGCTTTTCGCCAAACGGCGACGGAGTCAACGATGTATGGAACATCAAGTATTTGGATACCTATCCTAACGCTTCTGTCGAAATTTTTGACAGAAACGGACAAAAAGTATATTTTAGCAAAGGATATGCCGTGCCATTCGACGGAAACTATAACAATAAGGCTTTGCCGGTAGGAACTTATTACTATGTGATAAGCCCGAACAACGGCAGAAAAAGTGTAACAGGAGCAGTCACCATTATTAGATAATTTTGAAAAGAAGTATTTGTATTTTAGGAATAATAATGGTCCTGTCGGTAACGGCAATTGCGCAGCAACGACCACAATATACCCAGTATATTTTTAACAATTACCTACTCAATCCGGCACTTAGCGGCATTGAAAACTACATGGATGTAAAAGCAGGCTACCGTAAACAGTGGTCGGGCATAAACAACGCCCCGCAAACTACTTTTTTGGCTGCACATTGGAACCTGGGCAGCGATTACCTGTGGAAAAATGCGCTTTCTATGCCCGATAAGGAAGACAACCCGATGCGCGACAACTACATGCAGAACTACACCGCTTCGCCTGCACACCATGGCATGGGCGTAGTTATGGTACTTGATAAGGTGGGGCCCATTTCGAGGTTCGATGCCAGCTTAACCTATGCCTACCATTTGCAGTTATCCGGAACGCTAAATCTCTCGGCTGGCGTGGCTGCCGGTTTAACCCGAATCGGACTGGATGTAAACCAGCTTACTTTTGAAAACCCCAACGATCCGGCAATAAACAATACCATTGTAAGCCAGGTAAAACCTGATTTGTCGCTTGGGCTTTGGCTTTATGGCGCTCGTTTTTTTGCTGGTGTTTCTGCCCAGCAGATTTTGCCTCAAAAATTGTCCTTTACCAACGATCCCAAATACAACAGTGGCAAAGAAGTACCTCATGCTTTTCTTACCGCAGGCTACAAACTGTTCTTAGACGAAGAGATTTCGGCCATTCCTTCTTTCATGGTCAAATATGTAAGCCCAACACCGGTTTCGGTTGACGTGAATTTGAAGGTTTCTTTTAAAGATCGCTTTTGGGTAGGGGGAAGCTATCGCCACAATGATTCTTTTGCGGCCATGGCTGGGTTAAACATCAGCAGGTTGGTAAACCTCACTTATTCTTACGATTTTACAACCTCTGAACTCAATAACGTTAGTTACGGGAGCCATGAAATTGTGTTAGGCCTTCAGCTTAACAATGTTTATAAGGTTATGAGTTCTATGCGTATGTGGTAACAGTTGCGTGTTTACAGTTACCAATTTGCAGTTATCAGTTTACAGTTGTTGGTTAGCAGTTAACAGTTTAACTCAATAAAAAATTAAAGCTCTTTTCTTAGCCTGGCTACCGGAATGTTCATCTGTTCGCGGTATTTGGCTACGGTTCGGCGGGCAATGTTGTAGCCTCTTTCCTTCAGGATTTCGGTCAGTTTTTCATCGGCCAAAGGTCTGCGTTTGTCTTCGTTGCCAATGCAGTCTTCCAATATCTTTTTCACTTCCTTGTTCGATACTTCTTCACCGGTTTCGGTTTGGATAGCCTCAGAGAAGAAAGATTTGAGCAGGAAAGTGCCAAACTCGGTTTGTACGTATTTGGAATTGGCCACCCTCGAAACGGTCGAAATGTCCATGCCGATTTTGTCGGCAATGTCTTTCAGGATCATCGGACGCATTTTACGCTCGTCGGCCGTTAAAAAATATTCGTATTGGTACTGCATGATGGCATTCATGGTTTTCAGCAAGGTTTGCTGTCTTTGCTTAATCGCATCGATAAACCATTTGGCCGAGTCGAGTTTTTGTTTAACAAACTGGACCGCCTCTTTCATTTTCTTGTCCTTTTGGGCCGCTTTGTCGTAATGATCGAACATGTCCATGTAAGAACGGCTCACTCTCAGTTCGGGTGCATTTTTTGAGTTGAGGGTCAGGATCAAGACGCCGTCGTTATTGGAAATATGGAAATCGGGAATAATCTGCAACTGTTTGGTGGTTACCTGGTTGGAGTCGCCTGGTTTGGGGTTTAGCCTCAATATTTCGGCCACAACTTCTTTCAGTTCTTCGCTGGTTAGCCCTACAGATTTTTCCAGTTTGTCGTAATGCTTTCGCGTAAATTCATCCAAATGGTGTTCAACAATTGCAATAGCTTTTTTGATGATCGGATTATTGGTGTCTTTACGTTTTAATTGTAACGACAGGCATTCTTGCAAGTCTCTGGCGGCAATGCCCGGCGGGTCGAAGCTTTGGATCACTTTGAGCATTTCGAGCACGTCTTCTTCCTCCACCATTACGTTTTGCGAAAAGGCCAGGTCGTCAATCATCGACGTAATCGGTCTGCGCAGGTAGCCGTCATCGTCAAGGCTTCCAATAATCTGCTTGCCAACAATAAAATCAGTATCAGAAAGCGGTACCAGGTCTAACTGTTCCTGCAGGCTTTCAAAAAAAGTGCTTTCAATGGCAATTGGTGTTTCCTTTTTGTCTTCGTCGTCGTCGCCGTTATTGTAAGATGTGCTGTAATCGTTGGTGTTGTCGTCTTGAAGGTAGTCTTCTACGTTAAATTCGTCGCTGCCCATGTCGTCGCCCGAATCCTGGTTGTAGTCGTCGCCGTCTTCGTTCAGGTCGTCGTATTCGCTTTTGGGCTCGTCGGCTGTCATCAGGCTAGGGTCTTCCAGTGCCGGATTGTCTTCCAATTCTTCTTTAATACGAGTATCTAAAGCAACAGTAGGCACCTGTAGCAGTTTAATGAACTGGATCTGCTGGGGTGATAACTTTTGTAATAGCTTTTGCTGTAAATGTTGTTTTAGCATATTTAAGGTTTGGATACGAATCGTTGTCAAAAATAAGCATTTGCTTTAGATTATTGAAGTACGGCCTGTCTATTCTTTTAGAAATAGTTAATTATTTCAACTTAAATACTTGCATTGATGTTAAAGTTTGCTATTTTTAATTCACTTAATTAAACAAGATTGTTCATCTAAAAACTGCTTATGGGCTTTGTTAAAGAATTTAAAGAATTTGCTGTTAAGGGTAATGTAATGGACTTGGCAGTCGGTGTGATCATCGGTGGTGCATTCGGTAAAATCATTGATAGTGTTGTAAATGACCTGGTTATGCCAGTAGTGGCCGCCATTATCGGCAAACCTGATTTTAGCAATATGTACTATTTGTTAAAAGGCAACGTAAAGGTTGGTACAGCCTTGGCCGACGCAAGGAAAGTAGACGGAGCTGTTATTTTTGCCTATGGTAATTTTATTACAGTGGCTATTAACTTCCTGCTGCTGGCGCTCGTTATCTTTATGATGGTAAAGGCTATTAATGCAATGAAACGTAAAGAGGAAGAGAAAGTTGCCGCTGCGCCACCTGCACCTAGCAACGAAGAAGTGCTTTTATCAGAAATCAGAGATTTGCTGAAAAACAAATAAGAACTACAGACTTCAAAAAAAAAACGTCATTCAGATCAGCTGGATGACGTTTTTTGTTTTAAAGGTTAAAAGGTTTTCTTTACCGTTGGATCAGTTAAGATAATGTAATCGCCGAGGTTTTTATAGCTGTTCCAGTTGGGTTGGCTAAAATCGTCGGGCGCAAACGAAGAAATATTCAGTATTTTGAGTTTGGGTGCATATTTATTCAGTTTGGCTAAGGTGCCTAGCTTTTCGTCGCTATGGAAGCGGCCGTTTACCTGAAAAATCTTTTTGCCCTTGTTGTTCTTGGCATAAGTGGCGATACTCCAGGCCATGGTGGCATCCCAGAAATTTTGCGTTTGGTATACTTTCATGCCGCCCATGCCGTGTCCGCCCAAGGTTTCGATAAACTTGTCGTAGTAGCGTCCGGTCGCGGTGTCGATTGGCAAGGGGGCGATAAAGCGCTTGGAGCCTTCAGGCAATTGTTTTAATGCATCCAATCCTGATTTGGTGACCACATTGCTGTACCTGGCTGCGCCATTGGCCCCAATTACATCCAGTTTATTGGTTTTTGCCCATTCGATCATTGGCCTGTAGTCTTTATAATTATTCCAGGCACGGCCTTCTTTGATAAAATTCTTCTCGCTGATGATGCCACTGAGGTATTCGTTAATTACCGGTTGTACATCGGTGTGGAACATTTCTAAGGTCAAAGCCGCTTTGCCCGGGTAGGCCAGCGCAATTTTCTTGAAGATTTCGGCTTCTAGGTAATGGCCAACAGAATCGTTATGCTCTTCGCCGAAGAAAAGGACGTCGGCCTTGTCCAAATCGGTAATGATATCGTCGATACTGATGAGCTTTTGCTTTTTAACATCGTAGATTTTGTAATGGCTCGAAAGGTCTTGCGAAAAGCCCAGCAATGGCAAGATAAAGGCCGCAACAAGTAAAAGGTGTTTTCTGGTCATCTGGTTTTTTTGTGCTAAAGTAAACATTTGCCGGCTATACCTCAAGTAGGTAGCCGTTGTTTGTTGCCTATGATTTGGGGCCTGGCACCGGTTGTTGCTTTGGCATCGGCAAAATTGGCTAATTTGCAATTGTCGGCCCTGCTCCCTGAAGCGGATTTTCGCTACTTTAATTGTTTTAATATTTTTACCGATTAATTAATGCTTTTTACCGATAATTGGCCTGCAAACAGGAGAATGCCATTGGCTGGCAGCGGCACTTGCACTACCTTTGGTGTATAATAATTGAAGAAACAAATGGAAAACAATAATAATAATACAAATGTGACTAATCGCTCGGGCAAGGTTTGGGCAGGATTAATCATCATCGTTGTAGGCGCTCTCATTCTGCTAGACAACGTAGGCCTCGATTTGCCACGCTGGCTTTTTAGCTGGGGCAACATTTTAATCGCCATTGGTTTACTGGTTGGCTTTAAGCACAACTTTAGGCACAGCGGCTGGTTTATCATGATATTGATTGGTTCTTATTTCAGTTTGGAAAATGCCTTTGGCGATACCATCAACTTCTCGAAAATCGTATTTCCCTGTCTGATTGTTGCGCTGGGACTGTTTATTCTCATTAAGCCAAAAAGTACATATCAAGATCATGCCGAAAGATGGAAAAGAAGAAACGACAAGTGGAACAGGAGGGGCGACAGGTGGAACAGAAGATTTGGCAATGAGCCTCATCAGTTTAGCGGCGAAGAGCCAATAGTAGCCTCGGAAGAAGAAAAAAAAAATAGCAGCAACGATTACCTTGAGTCAGTAAATGTTTTTGGAGGCTGCCATCAAGCCGTGTTTTCTAAAAACTTTAAAGGTGGCGAAATTGTGGCGGTGTTTGGCGGCTGCGACCTGAACCTTACTCAAGCCGATTTTGAGGGTGAAATAACCATCGATGTAACCGCGATTTTTGGAGGCGCCAAGATTATTGTCCCTCCGGGATGGAGGGTGAAATCTGAAGTAACCGCAGTCTTTGGGGGGTTAGACGATAAAAGAAGCATCCAGCCTTTGGCAGAAGGGGTAGATAAAGTATTGATCATTAGAGGGATCGCGTTGTTTGGCGGGGTGGATATCAGAAACTATTAACAGGGTCTTTACCTAAAACTCAGCCCGTGACAATTACTCCATTATCAGTAAGTCGAATTAAGCTGGCCTGTGGCGTTTTCTTGGGAGGCTGGATAGCGGCGTGGTCCGCCATGCTTTACTTTACCTTAGATTTTAATTGGCAAATTGCCTTGGCCGATAGCATTGTAAGCAATGGACTATTGGCCATTGGCTGTATGGTGCTGAGCAATATGCTGGGCTATTACCAGCCCAAAAAAGAACGCCTGCTGTTTTTGGTATTGCTTACGGCGGTGCTTACCCTGGTGGCGGTGCTTTTATCCAAGTACGGCTTGCATTATTTGTTTGGCAAACAGAAGGATTACATCCGTTTTTTGGATTTTTCTTTGCCTTTTAGGGCCTTGGTTGCGTTTTTGTGCCTTAGCTGGTGCGCCGTGTCCATTATTTTGTGGTACCGCATAGAAGAACAGTCGGAAACCCAGGAACGCCTGCTCGTGGCGCAAAATCTGGCCAAAGAAGCAGAACTGAACAAGTTGAGGCATCAGTTGCAGCCCCATTTTTTGTTCAATAGCCTCAATTCGGTGTATGCGCTTACCATTGTCAATCCAACCGAAGCCGGCACCATGATCACCAAGCTGGCCGCTTTCTTGCGCGGCACCCTAAAACGCGACGATGAGGTTTGGGTAAACGTTGCCGACGAAATGGAATACATCCAGCTTTACCTCGATATTGAAAAAGTACGGTTCAGCCATCGCCTAAACATAGACGTAGCAATTGCCGAAGAAACCCTGGGCTTATGTCTGCCAGGTACCTTGTTGCAGCCTATTGTAGAAAATGCCATCAAATTTGGCCTTTACAATACCTCGAACGCCATTACCATTACCATTCAAGTAAAACTGGAAAACAAGGCCTTGGTTATTTGTGTAGCCAATCCTTTCGATCCCGAAATGAGAGCCAGCAAGGGTACGGGTTTTGGTCTTTCGGCCATACGGCGCAGACTGTACCTGTTATTTGCCGACAGTAATCTATTGCAAACCGAAACAAAAGACAATAATTTGTATATTACCACACTTAAAATACCGCAGAAAGATGATAAGAACGATACTAATTGACGATGAGGCATTAGCACGCGATGTGGTAAAACACTATTTGAAAGATTATCCAGATATTGAAGTGGTGGCCGAGTGCTGCGATGGCTTTGAAGGCCTGAAAGCAATTACCCAGCACAAACCTGATTTTATATTTTTGGATGTGCAGATGCCAAAGATCAGCGGTTTTGAAATGCTGGAACTGGTAGAAAACCCGCCGGCCGTTATTTTTACCACGGCTTTTGACGAGTACGCCATCAAGGCTTTTGAAGTAAATGCTGTTGATTACCTGCTCAAGCCTATCGAAAAGATCCGTTTTGAACAGGCCATGCAAAAACTGCCGGCCAAACTGGCCAAAGAAGAGAACAGCAGCCAGGAATTGCTGGAAACCGCTTCCTTATCGCCTGCACAAAACAGCCGTATTGTGGTGAAAAGCGCGGGAGTGATCAAAATTATTCCGGTTAGCGAACTGCATTACATCGAGGCGGACGACGATTATGTAAAGCTCAGTACTTCTGAAGGCAATTTCCATAAGAATAAGACCATGGGTTTCTTCGAGCAGACTTTAGACCCTTCACAGTTTATCCGTATTCACCGTTCCTACATCATTAACCTGGCTCAGGTCACCAAAATAGAACTGAAAGAAAAAGACAGCTACATTGTGTTGCTCAAATCAGATATCTGGTTGCCGGTGAGCAAAACGGGCTATGTAAAACTGAAAGCGGCTTTAGGCCTTTAATGCAAAAGAACAGCAGGCTTGAGGTTGGGAAGCTTGGTTGATAAAAATAAAAAGAAATCATTTTTGCATTTGTAGAAAAATCGCGTTATATTTGCACCTCTTATTTAAAAACTTAGTTAAGATATTATACAGTTATGAAAAGAACTTTCCAACCTTCGCAAAGAAAGAGAAGAAACAAACATGGCTTCCGCGAAAGAATGGCTACAGCAAACGGTAGAAGAGTATTAGCTTCTCGCCGTGCAAAAGGAAGAAAAAAATTATCAGTTTCTGACGAGCGTCGTCATAAAGCATAATTTTTGATTGCATCGCCTCAATAGGGGAGTTCGCAGATCAGCTATGCTGCCAAACTGCAATCAAAAATGAATAGATTTAACAAAGAAGAACGGTTGTGTAGTAAGAAATATTTAGACTTACTCTTTAAAAACGGTTCTTCTTTTTTATTATATCCCTTTCGCATTACCTTTCTGCTGGTAGCCGAACCGCACAAATATCCCGCACAGGTGGTTATCAACGTAGCCAAAAAGCGCTACAGGCATGCGGTTGATCGGAACCTGATCAAAAGACGTACCCGCGAAGCCTATCGGCTGCAGAAGGAAACAAAGCTTTATCCTTTTTTAAATCAGCCAGGCCAGTTGTTGCTGCTGTCATTGCAATACGTAGGCAAAGCAAAATACGACTACAGCGTTTTTGAAAAGAAGCTTTCGGTTGCGCTCCAAAAATTGGTTTCCCAAATCCAGCCGGCCGATGAAATTCATTAAGCAATTGTTTTCCTGGCTTTTCTTGGGCATCATTAAGCTCTATCAGCTTTTTTTGTCGCCTTTGTTGGGGGCAAGTTGCCGCTTTACGCCTACTTGTTCGCAGTATGGGGTAGAGGCCATTAAAAAGCACGGGCCGTTTAAGGGCGGATGGCTTACACTGAAGCGCATTGCCAGCTGCCATCCCTGGGGCAGGCACGGACATGATCCCGTTCCTTAGCGGGGAAGGCTATAATGGACAGTTCATTGTCTTTCAACAATTAAGAGATTATTTTATCATTCTTCCCAAGTCTTTGCCCTTTAATTTTTACTTTTGTGCCTGAAAATGGCTACAATACTTCAAATAGAAACGGCTACGCCGGTTTGCTCGGTGGCTTTGTCGGTAAACGGCACAACTGTTGCGCTTAAGGAACAGGCCGGTCAGCATGTCCATGCGGCCAACCTCACTTTGTTTATTGACGAAGTGTTGCAAATGGCCAAGCTCAGCTACGCCCAATTAGATGCCATAGCGGTAAGTAAGGGGCCGGGTTCTTATACCGGTTTAAGAATTGGCGTATCGACGGCCAAAGGGCTCTGCTTTGCTTTAGATAAGCCTTTAATTGCAATTGGAACCCTGCAAATGATGGCTAATGGCTTTTTGCAGAATCATCCTAACTACGGCGGATTGATCTGCCCGATGATCGATGCCCGACGGATGGAGGTTTTTACGGCCGTATACGACAACAAATTGCAAAGCCTGGAAGCCGTAAATGCCAAAATAATAGACGAAAAAAGCTTTGTGTTAGAGCTGGATAATCATTTTGTGACTTTTATTGGTGATGGAGCGGCTAAATGTGCTCCCGTATTGGAACATCCCAATGCCCATTTTTCTGATGCAAATTTCAATTCGGCCACCTACATGAGCAGGCTTGCCTACGAGGCTTTCAACCGAGAAGCTTTTGAAAATGTAGCCTACTTTGAGCCGTTCTACTTGAAAGATTTTGTGTTTACCACACCAAAGAACAAGCTTTAGGCCACTTGAACATATAGTTAAATAGGCCATAGACTATGGTCCATGTTCTTTTCTTATTACAGTTTCCTGAAAAACTCGTACATGCTCCTGAAAAAGCCTTTGTATACCTTTTCGCCGTTTACACCCGGCATGGTGCTCAGGTTTTGCGGATGCTCTACCGTACGGCCAAACTTAATGCCCATGCCCAGGTAAAATGAACCGCCCACATAGCCGCTGCCTACGCTTGCATCGCTTTGGCTGATGCCTTTGCCCAATGAAATGCTTTTGCCTACATTGTCCGTGCCTAAAAAGAATTCAAAATTTGGCGTTTGGTACATGGCCTGCAAACCAATCATCATAAAATTGTTGAAATTATACAATGGCGTTACGCTGGCGGCAAACCTGTCGATTTTGAAAGTATTAACCAAGGCAACATCGCCACCTGGCCGAAAAAGGTTTTTGGAAACAATAAAGCTAGGCTTGTAGAAACCGAAAGTTCTGGAAACGAGGAAGTCGGCCTTGGCATTGGTAGCGGCAAAGAAACCCTTTTGCAGGTCTATGTCTCGTGCCATGTCGGTAATCTCTTGATTGATTTCCGAATTGGTACGGGTAGAGAGCTCGTAAATGCTTTTCAGCTGGTTAAACTTAGCCACATGCGAACTTTTGCTCCACTTGATAAAACCTAAATCCTTGATGTTGCCCATGATAAAATAACCTGATTTAGAAGTATAGGTCGTGCCCAGGCTTATGGATATTCCTGGGTTTTTGAAGGTGGGAATAAAGGTTTTCTTGTTGATTTCGTCGCTTTGTATAAAACTGCCTTTGTAGGTGCCGTTAAGCCCAAGATCTAAACGGTCATTAAAAGCATCGGCAAAAATGTAAGAATTGTCTATGCGGATCGAATTATAGGTAATGCCACTCAATAAGCTCAATTTGGCGCCAAATGCCAGTCTTTTGTCCCAGTTTTCCCGAATACTTACACTAAACTGGTGGTACGATTGTGCATAGCCCTTGTCGTTGAAGATATCGGTATAAGGCACATTTTGGAAGCGTTTATAGGAATCGAAAATGGCCAGCGATTCGTTGGTGTAGGCTACCTGCGCATCCGATCGGATCTGCCAGGCAAAGCCGATTTCCTGGTTGTATTTGTAAGAATTGAAAATCCTGAAGGTAAGCACATACAAATTGGTCTGCTGATAGAGCTTGTTGATGGCCCCGGTACCTATGGGCAGACCTCTGGTATCGTTCACCTGCTCTTGAGCCAGTTTCCGCAGTACATCCTGCGCACTACCCCCGCCTGCCGCATTGAACCCTAAATTGGGAAAAAGAAAATTGGAGGCATATTTGCCCGAACTGTCTAGGGTAAAGGCCTTTACTGCCGGATTTTCGAACGCATCGAACAAGGTTCTGGTATTAAACAGTGCATATTGTTGCGCTTTAAGCTGGCTAAACAGGCAGATTAATCCAAACAATAGGAAGTATTTCTTTTTCATGGCCACTATGGGGTAGTTTGCAAAGTATCGGCTTTGGCTGTAATTGCTTCTGGTTTTTTATACAAAAGCAAATTAGTCAAAAACTTTCCATTATCACCCGCCAGTTGATAACAAAAAGAATCAAAAGTTCTTAGCCCGTTTTTCGATTGGTATTGTTTATAATAAGCCGGTTTGAGGTTGCGGCCAAAAATATCGTTGGCGTTTTTGTTGCCTACATAGAACGAAATTGTGCTCGATGAAGAAAGCTGGTCGGCCAGGCCTTGATAGGCGGCATCGTTAACAAGCAACTGGTTGCTTTTGTAGCTGTTTAAAAATGCCTGTACGCTGCTGGCATTGTTGGCCATCACCAAATAGTTGTCTATGATGGTGAAGAATGGTCGTTCGAATTTTTTGAAAGGCTCGCCAAAATAGCTGTAGGGAATATTATTTTCCTTAAAAATCCTGATGTCGGGTGCGTAAGAGGCGCTGATGTCCAGCAAAAGCTGGTTCACCTTTTCGCCGTTACTAAGGGCAATGGCACCAAACTTCTCGCCGGTATTAAGCTGAAAGGCAATCAGTTCGTTTTTGAAATACTTCGGAAAAATCTGGTCCAGGTCCAAACCGTATTGTTGCTTGATGTTTGCTGTTGTTTTGACGGTTTTATCGCCGTCTTTTTGTTTGGCTATCCAATGGTCAAGCTCCTTTTTCCAGTTCGCATAATCGCCAATGGCATAGAGGCTGTAATTGGCTGTTTTATCCGGAACAATGTTGTTGATGCTGATTTTCTGCTCCTGGATTTTTGAAAACAACTGATAATAGCTATTGGCATCGTTAATTGTAGTGCTGCCGTTGAATAGCAGTTTTTCCCTGCTGAAATTATAGTTGAGCGAAGCATAACTGTTCTGCTTGTTTAAAATGCCCAGCTCGCCGTTAAGATTGCTGCTCAATATTTGCTGCAGCAACAAAGGCATTTTGTTGAAATTAAGGTAAAGGCTGGCCAAAGTGTTTTTGCTGAAACGGCTGTTGGCTTTAATGTAAGCCGTAAAATCGTGGTCTACCGCAGTTTTAGGATGTAGCGACTGCTGGATGGCTTCCAAGGTGTTCGATACCATAACCAGTTGGTCTTCAATCGCGATGAAGCAAACGGTGCTGTCGGCAAAACTCAATTCATAACTTGTTCCCGTTTGTTTGATTTTGACGTTTTTTAAGCCTAAATCTGGTAAGGATAGCTTCTTTTTGATGTTGGATTTGAGTTGCGTGCTCACGATAAAATCAATGGCATTGTTGGCCCTAGGTACAAAAGCTATATAGATTTTTTGGCCTTCAATAAGTCGGTTGATTTCGGGCTGGTCGATGAGATTGGCCTTCAGAGACCTGATCGAAGCCATCTTTGTTTCGCCGAGCAGGGGCTGAAAAAGATTTTGGCCGCTTAGGATCTCGTAAAAGCTTTTATCGTTCTCAAAACTGAATATCACGCCTGAGTTGGCCGCGGCAGCATTCAGGGATAGATCGTTGGCATTGGCTTCGGTATTCAGGCTAGAAAAATATACATAGACCATCGCTATGATTCCGAGCAATAAAACACTGAGTATGATGTAAATTCTTTTCATGGTCTTTGTTCACAAATTTAATTTAATTTTGCGATTACAGAGATTATAAGGGCATTTTCTTAATTTAGCAACCGTATAAAGCCGATAACTTATGAATAAACGGATCATCCTAACTGCAGCTTTTTTTGGGGCATTGGCAGTTGTATTAGGTGCTTTTGGTGCGCACGGACTTAAAAACTCCATCAGCGCCTCTGCTTTAGCTATATGGCAGAAAGGGGTAGAATACCAGTTTTACCACACTTTTGCCCTGTTGTACCTTTCTACCTTTGCCCGCTATAAAAACAAGCTTATCGGATTTGCTTACGTGTTTTTTACCCTGGGCATCGTATTGTTTTCGGGCTCGCTATACCTGTTGGCGCTAAAAGACAGTTTCCATCTCGCTTTTGCAGGCTTTATTGGCCCGATTACGCCAATTGGCGGCCTGTGTTTTATTTTGGGCTGGATCAGCCTGTTTATGGCCGCATTAAGAGATAAATAATGCAGTTTGCCGAGCCTACCGATTTTTCTGAAAGAGAAACTCTCTTTGTGGAGGTGATTTTGCCATTGTCGCTGGCCATCAACTATACCTATCGGGTTCCTTATGAACTGAACGATCGCATTGGGGTAGGCAAAAGGGTAGTGGTGCAGTTTGGCAAGCATAAAATGTATACGGCGCTGGTTAAAAGCATCGGTACGCAGCCTCCAGAATTTTATCAGGCCAAGTATATTATCGATGTAGTAGACGATGTACCCGTAATTAATACTAAACAGTTCGAGTTTTGGGACTGGATTGCTTCTTATTACCTCTGCAATGAAGGCGATGTGATGTCGGCCGCCTTGCCTACTGGACTAAAACTGGCCAGCGAAACCATTTTGGTAATCAGAGAGGAATTGCCCGAAGAACTGGTGCTGACCGAAAAAGAAGAACTTATTTTTCAGGTGCTGCAAAAACAGCAGCGCATGAGCATAGACGATGTGGTCGAATTGCTGGGACAAAAAACCGTGTATCCCATTATCAATTCGCTTATTGCCAAAGAAATCATTTTTGTGGCCGAAGAGGTGGTCGAAAAATACAAGCCGCTGCTCAAATCATTCATCAAACTCAATCCGTTTTATCAAGATCAGGAAAACCTGAAGCAACTTTTTGCCGTTTTAGAACGGGCACCCAAACAATTGGATGCCTTGTTGGCCTATCTCAAGCTGTCGCGAACCGACCAGGCTGTTCCAAGGCAGCTGTTGCTCGAAGAAAGCGCCTGCGGGCAAGCCGCCCTCAAGGCCTTATTGGATAAAGATATTTTTAGCCTGGAAAAAAGACAGGTAAGCCGATTGAATCAGACAGGCGATGAATTTGAAGTGAATTTTGAGCTCAGTCCAGCGCAGCAACATGCCTTTAACGAAGTGCAAAAAGGCTTTGAAGAAAAAGATGTGGTGCTGTTGCACGGCATTACCGCTTCGGGCAAAACGCAACTCTACATCAAACTGATCGAAAAGGCTATTGCCAATGGCGGACAGGTATTGTTTCTATTGCCCGAAATTGCATTGACCACCCAAATCGTAGAACGCATTAAACAATATTTTGGCGATAAGATTGGGGTTTACCATTCTAAATTCAACGACAACGAACGCGTAGAAATTTGGAATAAAGTAGTAAACGGCGCCTACCAAGTAGTGCTGGGTGCCAGGTCGGCTGTTTTTCTGCCCTTTAAAGAACTCAAACTGATTGTAGTTGACGAAGAACACGAAGCTTCGTACAAGCAACACGAACCCGCGCCACGCTATCAAGCCCGCGATGCTGCCGTTTTCCTGGCGCATCTGCACCAGGCCAAAGTGGTGCTTGGTTCGGCAACGCCATCTATCGAGAGCTTTTACAATGCGCAAACCGACAAATATGCGCTGGTTACCCTCAACGAAAGGTTTGGAGGCGTACAACTGCCCCTGCAACAAGTAGTCAGCATTGCCGAAGAAACAAAGCGTAAAAAAATGACCTCTTATTTTACCAGCGTGCTCATAGACGATATGGCTGTAGCGCTTGAAAATAAAGAGCAGGTTATTTTATTTCAAAACCGTAGGGGCTATGCCACTATTTTGATTTGCGCAACCTGTGGCTATGCACCCAAATGCGTAAACTGCGACGTAAGCCTTACTTACCATAAAACCAGTGGCAAATTGCACTGTCATTATTGTGGCTACCACCAATCGAGCATTAACATTTGCCCGGCCTGTGGTTCGGTACATATCGAACAAAAAGGATTTGGCACCGAGCGCATAGAAGAAGAACTGAGCCTCATTTTTCCCGAAGCAAAAATAGCCCGCCTGGATTTGGATAGCACCCGGACCAAAAACAGTCTGCAGCAAATCATCTCCGATTTTCAGGATAAAAAAACACAGGTGCTGATTGGTACGCAAATGGTGGCCAAAGGGCTCGATTTTGATAATGTGAGCCTTATTGGCGTAATCAATGCCGATACCTTGCTCAATTACCCCGATTTTAGGGCCTTCGAACGCAGTTACCAGTTGTTGGCCCAGGTGGCAGGCAGAGCGGGCAGGAGAGATAAGCAGGGAAAAGTCTGCATCCAGGCCTACGACGATTCGCACCGGATCATTAAGCAGGTGATGGAAAACAACTACCTGCAAATGTATGCCGACGAGATGGACGAGCGCAAACAGTTTAACTATCCGCCATTTACCCGTTTGATTTTTATAAACGTCAAACACAAGGATGCCCATGTGCTTCAAGTCGCCTCCAATCAGCTGGCTAGTGCGCTTAGGCAACAGCTGGGCAACAGGATATTAGGTCCAGAGCAACCCCTGGTGGCCCGTATCAGAAATTACTACATTAAGCAGATTATCATTAAAATAGAAAAGGCAGCACCTGTACAAAAGGTGAAAACCATTTTAAAAGATACTATCAGGGATTTTAACGCCCAAAAAGACTTTAAGAGCGTAATTACGCAAATAGATGTAGATCCTTATTAGTCTCGGCCTGCCAAATGAACCTGTATGCCTACCGAAACAGGATTAAGCAGGAACTCCCATTTGTTGTATTTTACAAAAGTTCGGGTATTGCCTGCATCTTGTTGGGTTGTTTCCTGGCGTTCGTACGAATAGTAGAAATCCAAGCTTGTTTCGGCAAAAATAGAGATGTTTTTAAGTGGATTTATCTTGATGCCCAGCACAGGAGCAAAAACGAAACCGTTTTTATCTGCATCAGCCATATAAGGCATGCTGTTGCTCTTGATATTGTTGTTTTTGATTTCGCCGGTAAAACGGTTGGCTCGAAAACCTGCATCGGCACCAAAATAAGGCTGTATGATTGCGTAATTGATGCTTTTTTCGAAACCTAGCTTAAATGAATAGTCGGTTGATTTTCCAGTGGCAATTTCACAATTGGTACATTGGTTAAAAAAGGTAATGTTGTTCCTGAAATAGTTGCCACTTAAGCGATAGCCGATTTGATTGTCGTTAAACTTGATGAGCACACCATTGGCAAATGTATGGGTATAATCCTGAGAGTTGACCTGGTTTAATATTTTTGGCATCTGCATCAAGCTATAGCCCCGCAATCCGATGCTATAGTTGTAGTTGCCGTCTAATTGTGCAAAAGCAACCGATGAAACCAATAAACAAAAAACACTCGCCAAAAATCTTTTCATACTATAATAGGAATATATATCGATTTCAAAAGTAAAAATTATTTGGCGATTTATCAGTACATCTATAGTTGTTTAGACATATTTTTTAAGCCTTATGGTTTTGTGGATAATTTTTGGGATTGATTTTGTGTTGGTTATCGGCAAATAATCGCTAACCGTAAATAAAAATAACCCGATTTACTGTTTAAACCCTTATTTTTGGAACAAGATGGCGTACAAGTTTGTAGACAATTACCGAGAACAGGGAGCAAGAAAAAGACTGGTTGTATTATTGAGGGAAAGAGGCATCAGCGATGAGCGCGTACTGAAAGCCATAGGCAAGGTGCCCCGTCATTTTTTCTTCGACGAAACTTTCTGGAACCAGGCCTACAAGGATATTGCTTTTCCAATAGGTGATGGACAAACCATTTCTCAACCTTATACCGTAGCTTACCAAACAGAGCTGCTGCATATCCAAAAAGGCGACAAGGTATTGGAAATCGGCACGGGTTCTGGCTACCAGACTTGTATCCTCATGGAGCTTGGCGCCAAGGTTTATACCATCGAACGCCAGGCCAATTTGTATGCCCATACCCTTAAAGTGTTGCCAGGCATGGGCTATAAAGCGAATTTCTTTCTTGGTGATGGCTCTAAAGGCATTGAAGAGTATGCGCCTTACGACAAGATCATTGTAACGGCTGGTGCGCCCTTTGTGCCCGAACTCCTTTTGAAACAGCTGAAAATAGGAGGTATTCTGGTTATTCCGGTCGGCGACGAAAAATCGCAGAAAATGCTTACGGTAATCCGTGTAAGCGAAAACGATTACGATAAAATTGAACTAGATACTTTTCGCTTTGTGCCTTTGGTAGGCGACCAGGCTTGGTAGACCACTATTAAAACTTCAGCGCCCTGTCCATTTCGCGCTTGCTTTCGCGCTCTTTGATGCTGTCGCGTTTGTCAAATTCCTTCTTGCCTTGTGCTAAGGCGATTTCGATTTTCGCAAAGCCCCTTTCGTTGGTGAAAATGCGCAAAGGCACGATGGTATAGCCTTTTTCTTCACCTTTAACCTTCAGTTTCTTAAGTTCCCTTTTTTGCAGAAGCAAAACACGGTCTCTTTTGATGTCGTGATGATAAAAAGAACTATGGCTGTATTCGGAGATATGAAGGTTTCTTACATACAGGTTATCGCCAATAAACATACAGAAAGCATCGGTCATGTTGGCCTTTCCCTGTCTTATCGATTTGATTTCAGTGCCCAGCAAAGCAATGCCGGCCACAAAACTCTCCAAGATGTGGTAATCGAAATAAGCTCTTTTGTTTTTGATCTGTATATCTTTTGACATGTGGCAAATATCGGTATTTATTAGCTAAAATCCTTATTTCTTCTCTTGGCACAACAAAAGCCTTTAAAGAATTGCTTTTGAAAATTTTAAATGCAATTATGTTGCATTTAAAAGTCAGGCTATTATATTTGCGTCAATGTTGCTATTGACTATCGCATGGCACATACCATAAATAGCTATAACCATGATAAAAAATCAAACCCTTTCGTCTCGTTACTGGACAAGAAATGATAACTAAACAAATTGTAGCCAATCTTGAAAATGTCTGCCACAGCAAGATGAATTGAAAACCGAATTGAAATCGTTCGCCTTTGATGACCCTTATCCCGTATATCTAATTAAGGTCTGTCAAAATATAAAAAAATGTATTGTTGATTTATTTTTTAGATTAATCTAAATTTATATTTTTGCAAGACTAATAATTGATTATGAAAAGAATTATCCTTCCTGTTTTATTTGTTTTTCTGTTTACAGCAGCAAGAGCACAGTCTATTAAAGTAGGCGGCAAGCTATCGGATGGCAAAGAACCTATACACAAGGCAAGCGTGCAATTGGTAGGCTTGGGTATTGGAACAGTTACTGATAGCTTAGGCGGTTTTGTATTGGCAAACCTAAAACCGGGTAACTACACGCTTAAGGTGAATGCCATGGGCTATAAAATACTAACTATGCCTGTTCGGTTGCAAAGAGATACGCTGCTGTTGCCCATTGCTTTAGAAACCATCGACGAAAAGCTGCATGAAATAGTGGTTACGGGTACACAAAAGGAAATCAAACGGCTAGAAAGTCCGGTGCCTGTCGAGATTTATACGGCTCAATTTTTCAAGAAGAATCCTACACCCAGCATATTCGATGCACTGCAGAACGTAAATGGCGTAAGGCCTCAGCTCAACTGCAATATCTGCAATACAGGTGATATCCATATTAATGGCCTGGAAGGGCCCTATACCATGGTATTGATAGATGGAATGCCCATTGTGAGCAGTTTGTCAACGGTTTACGGTTTGTCGGGCATACCGAATGCGTTGGTAGAACGGATTGAAGTGGTTAAAGGTCCCGCTTCGTCATTGTATGGGAGCGAGGCGGTAGGAGGCTTGATCAATATCATTACCAAAAAGGTACAAAATGCCGCCTTGTTTTCGGCTGATGCCATGGCTACCGGTTACGGCGAGTACAATACGGATTTGGGTTTTAAAGTGAAGGTATCGCCAAGGGTGGCGGTACTTACCGGTGTTAATTACTTCAATTTTCAAAACAAGGTAGACCATAACCATGACGGATTTACAGATGTAACCTTGCAAAATCGGATTTCGCTGTTTCAAAAATGGAACGTCGACCGTAAAGACAACAGGCTGTTTTCGCTGGCCGGTCGCTTTTTGTACGAAGACAGGTGGGGCGGAGAAATGAATTGGAACAAATCTTACCGGGGTGGCAACGAAGTATATGGTGAGAGTATTTACACCAAAAGGTTCGAACTGATTGGCAATTACCAGTTGCCGATCAAGGAAAAATTTTTCTTGGCTTTTTCTTTAACCAATCATGACCAAAACAGCAGGTATGGCGATGTGTCTTACATCGCGCAACAAAAAATAGCCTTTAGTCAGCTTACCTGGGACAAAAAAATTGGCCGGCACGATTTGCTCTTCGGTTCGGCTTTGCGCTATACCTATTACGACGACAATACGCCGGCAACAGCCTCTGCCGATTTAGCCGATCGGCATAACCAGCCGGAGCGTACATTTTTACCTGGCGTATTTGTACAAGACGAAATGAAACTTAGCAAGGCTCATTCGTTGTTGGCTGGGTTAAGATACGACTACAACTCGATACATGGCCATATTTTAACCCCAAGATTGGCCTATAAGTGGAGTATAGATGAGCAAAACATCATCAGGTTGAATGCGGGAACAGGATTTAGGGTGGTAAATCTGTTTACCGAAGATCATGCCGCTTTAACAGGCGCACGCGAGGTGGTGGTGCCCAATCAGCTGAAGCCAGAGCGTACCTATAATGTTAACCTTAACTATTTAACCAAGGTTTATTTGGATAACGGCTCATTTTTTGGCTTTGATTTGGCGGCCTTTTATACCTATTTCAATAACCGGATTGTAGGCGATTTCGAAACCAACCCCAATCAGATTATTTACAACAATTTAAATGGCCATGCCGTAAGCAAAGGCTTAACAGGCAACATAGACATGGCTTTGGCCAACGGCTTAAAAGCGAATATCGGACTAACTTATCAGGATGTAAGCCTAACAGAAGGTGGCATCAAGAAACAGCAACTTTTAACCGAGAAATTTTCAGGTACATGGGCCGTTTCATATAAAGTCAATAAAATGCATTTGGCTATCGATTATACTGGTAATGTATATGGCCCGATGCGTTTACCCTTGTTGGGCAGCTTAGATCCGCGAAGGCCTTTTTCGTCAACCTGGAGCATCCAGAATATTCAATTCACCTACAGCGGTTTTAAGCGTCTTGAAATTTACGGCGGTATCAAAAACCTCTTGAACTTCACGCCAAACAAAGGAACTCCGTTCATCATCGCGCGTACGAATGATCCTTTTGATAAAAATGTACAGTTTGGGGCCAATGGGCAGGTCGTGCCAACTTCCGATAATCCTTATGCTTTAACATTCGATCCCAATTATGTGTATGCGCCCAATCAGGGCATCAGAGGTTTTTTAGGTGTTCGCTTAAGCATCAATTAGCATGAAGAGACTGGTGGTTACATGGATCATGCTTTTGGTGATCGGGTCTGCGAAAACCCAATTGCGGGCCTTTAGTTTTGCGCAATTGGATAGTTTGCAAAAAATAGCGCAACGCAAGGTGTTGGTATTTGTTTATACCGATTGGTGCAACTATTGCCAAGCGATGGAACGGCAAGTGTTTGGCGAAGCTAGCATCCAACAGCAACTTAAGCAAAACTATTATTGGATTGCCTTGAATGCGGAAGAGCAATCGCCAATTAGCTATGGTGGGCATACCTTTGTTTTTAAAGCCAGCAAAGGTGTCCATGAATTGGCAATAGCCCTGATGCCCAATCAAAAAAAGCTGGCTTTCCCGTTTTTGGCTATTCTTGATCAGCAAAACCAAATCAGCTTTCAACGGGAAGGATTTATGGGGGTTGCCGAACTTAAAAAAGTGCTTGCCTATTTTAGGCGCTAGCGTACAATAAGTACGGGGATATCTACTTTGTGCCTTACCGAATCAACCGTTGTGCCGAAAATAAGATCTTTAAGGCCCTTGTGCCCATGCGCACCCATTACCAATAGCTGGATGTTATTTTGCTTGCTGATGCTGGCAATGGCTTTTGCTGTACCGCCAAAACCAATATGCGTACTCGATTCGTAGCCCAAGTCCATCAGGTTTAACCTGTATTTTTCGAGATTCTCAGTATCGATTTGTGTTTCGTGGTCCATTGCCTTTTGGCCGTGGTAGCGTGCCGCTGCAGTTTCAACCACATGTATAAGGTAGTAATGCGCGTTTTTTCCGCCTTGGATCAGCGCATGTCTGATCGTATTTCGATCGTTTGCAGAAAAATCTACCGTAATCCCGATTTTATGGTAACTGATTTTTTCAATATTGCTAATGGCCAAGGCATCGCCATGCGGCACATTACCAACGCGCTGCCTTTTGCTGATGAGTGGATAGATAAAGATGTAAATTAGCAGCAAGGCCGTTAATACAGCTACAGGAATTACAATTACGTCGATATACCAGCCACCAGCAGCAGTTCGCCAGTTGCTGATTTCTTCGATTACCAATTTAATGTTGAGGCTAACAATGACAATGGCACTTGTCCAAGCCAATATTCTAACCCAAGGCTTAATGGCAAAGCCTTTCATTTCGTTTTTGTCGGAAGTGAGGTGGATGAGTGGAATGATAGCAAAGCCCAATTGCAGGCTCAGTACCACCTGACTTAAAATCAATAAGCCGCCTAGGGCATCGTCGCCAAAAAAGAGGATAGTGCAAAATGCCGGAATAATAGCCAGCAAACGGGTAATCAATCGGCGTAGCCAAGGCTGTATTCTTAAATTTAAATGGCCTTCCATGATAATTTGTCCGGCCAAAGTTCCGGTTACGGTTGAGCTTTGGCCAGCGGCAATTAAAGCGATGGCAAAGAGGGCGGGGGCTACCGAACCAAAGATGTTGTTCAGCAAGCGGTGCGCATCCTGTATTTCGGCTACGTGATGAAATCCGTTTTTAAAGAAAGCGGCAGCGGCTAAGATCAGGATGGCCGCATTGACAAAGAACGCCAGATTTAGGGCCACAGCCGTATCGATGAAATTGAATTTGATGGCTTCTTGAATGCCTTTGTTGTCGCGTTCAAACTTTCGTGTTTGTACCAAAGAAGAGTGAAGGTACAAGTTGTGTGGCATTACCGTGGCACCAATAATACCAATGGCAATGTAAAGTGCCTCGCCAGATAGCATCGAAGGTTCAAAACCCTTGGCAATTTCTTTGATGGATGGTTCTACAATAAACATTTCTACCAAAAAAGAAATACCTACAACAAATACCATCGAAACAATGAAGGCTTCCATTTTACGCATGCCTTTGTTGAGCAGGAAAAGGAGCAGTACGGTATCGAATATGGTAATGGAAATGCCCCAGATTAATGGTAAGCCAAACAGGAGGTTCAAGCCAATGGCCATTCCGATGATTTCGGCCAAATCGCAGGCAATAATAGCGGTTTGGGCTAGAACAAACAGCGGAAAATTAACCCATTTGGGATAGGCATTTCGCGAAGCCTGAGCTAAATCAAGCCCCCTTACAATGCCTAAACGCGCGCTAAGCGATTGAAGGAGCAAAGCGATGAGGTTTGACATGAGCAGCACCCAAATAAGCTGATAGCCGAATTTGCTGCCCCCGGCAATGTCTGTTGCCCAGTTGCCAGGGTCCATATAGCCCACGCTAACCAGGTAAGCCGGACCAATAAAGGCCAAAATCCGCTTCCAGCCGGTCCGTTTATTGGTCACAACGCTTTGGTGTACTTCGCTTAACGACTGCTTTTGGTCCATGGTTATTTGCTGATTAAAATGTGTTTGGCTACTTCTCTGCTAATACTTTGTTTATGGTTGTCGACCAAGAGTTCTACCGATCCATCGAAATCTGTGATGGTCATGATTTCTAATTTTTTGCCCAGGGTAAGACCTAATTTTTCCAAGTGTTTTAAAAAGGGAGAGGAGTGCTCGCTCACGCCTGTAACTGTCTCTTATACACATCTAAAAGTGGGGGGGGGGGGGGGGGGGGGGGGGGGGGGGGGGGGGGGGGGGGGGGGGGGGGGGGGGGGGGGGGGGGGGGGGGGGGGGGGGGGGGGGGGGGGGGGGGGGG
>NZ_JAELUC010000061.1 GCF_016429155.1 Pedobacter sp. ASV12
CAGCAATGATACCAGCAAAAGAGGCAGCGTATTTTATGGCATGTTGCTCGGGGTTTTAAATCCGGTTCAAATTCCATTTTGGCTCTTCTTTGGCAATTATGTTATCCTGCACGAGTGGATCAGGACCGACTACCTGTCGCTCGTTATTTTCAGCTTGGGTTCGGGTATAGGTTCGGCCCTGGCGCTTTACGGCTATGCTCATTTTGCCCGCTACATCCAGGAGAAATTTGCGCTGAGCAGCCATTTGATCAATAAATCGATTGCCATATTTCTGTGGGTATTGGCCTTGTACCTGATCATTAAGCAAGCCGTTATTTATTTGAGGTAGTTTCAAATACTGTTGGTAGCGGATCAGATACTTTTACAGACGGCCCATATACTGTTTTTAGCTTTTTTGGCAAAGGTAGATTGATGAATTTTGAAACATCAACAATGCCGAAAATGAAAAAGACAATCAATTTGATGTTGCTGTGCCTGACCGTCATGGCCAGCAAAGCGCAACAAAAGACCCGGATTACCGGAAAACTCATCAACTGCCAAGACAAGGTATTGGAACTGGTGCCTAGTACTGGCGATTTTAAAGACAGTATTCTGGTTAATGCCGATGGCAGTTTCAGCTATGAAACCGCTAAAATTACTGAGCCTTTTCGCGCTAACCTCACCAACCGGAAACAAATCCAGGTGCAGCTCTTTTTGGCACCAGGCTACAATTTGCAACTCAATGCCGATGTAAAAGATTATCAAACGGCCAAATCAACGCTTGCTTATACCGGAATTGGCGCTAAAACCAACAGTTACTGGCAAGAAGGCAATGGCAAAGCCAAGCCTGATACCATAAATTGGAACAAAAAAGATGCTGAGACCTACCTGGCACACCAGCTTTCCTTTGTGAACGACCATACGCTAATCGATAAAATATTCGATGCCAACAACCACGAACCTTATGCCGATTATTTTAGGCAATCGCTTTTGCTCGACAAAAAGTTTGGCCCGCTTATCGGGCTGTTCAGTTCATATGCCTATGTAAATAAGCTACAATGGGCGCAACTTCAAAAAATGGTGAAGCAGTTGGGGTTTAAAGCCCTGGAAAAAGAGCTGAACAACGAGGCCAATTTGTCGAGCAGCTCTTTCTCCTATTTTGTTTCCGAATATCCTTTCTATTGCAGCGAGTATCATGCTTTTCCGGCCGACAGCACGCAGAAGCAAAAAGGCAATTATACATTGTACCTTACCGCTAAGTTGTTTAAGGGCAATGTATACGATTATGTGGCTTCGCAAACCTTACAACGGAATATGTCGTCTGTTTATAAGCTCGACGATATCTACAAGCTAAGTCCCTACATTGAAAAAATAACCGACCGTAGCTTGAAGCAAAAACTTAAAGACATGGAGGCCGATCGGGTCAAAACGGCCACAGGGCTGCAGGCAGGAAATGTTTCGCCGGTTTTCAATCTGCCCGATACCAGTGGCACGCTGCACCATTTGGAAAGTTTTAGGGGCAAGGTTGTATACATTGATTTGTGGGCCAGCTGGTGTGGCCCGTGCAAGCAGGAAACGCCTTTCCTCAAAAAAATATACGATCAATATAAAGGTAATGATAAGCTTCAGGTCATCAGCATTGCGGCTTTTGATGCCAAGAACAGAAAATACAGGTATGACATCATTAAAAAAGATGGGATGGACTGGCTGCAGCTCGAAGACACGAACGATGCTTTTGCCAAATCCTACCAGGCCAATTTTATTCCGAGGTTCATCATCATCGATAAAGAGGGACGGATTGTAGACAGCGATGCGGTTAGGCCAAGCGAACCCGAAAAATTAACCGCTATTTTAAACCATGAAATCAATAAATAAAGTGAAGAACATAAGTTTATTGATCCTATTGCTCTGTAGCATGTTGGCTTTTGGGCAACAAAAAACGGTAGATAGCGCTGTTGAACGTAAATACTTCGAATTTGCGGGTAATCAGCTGGTTGATATTAGAAAGGCAACTCCGGCACAACTACAGATAATAGCACGTAAAAAGCGCTTGCAGGCCATTAGTAAAGACCACTTTTTGTTTTCGATAGGAGAAAACCTTGGTCCGGCGTTCCAAACCATGGCGTTGCGGTTTCAGCAAAATACAAGTGCCACGGTGTACGAGGGTTTAGATTGGAGCTGGAGCGGTCGTAATAGCCTGCGCAGGTATTTATTGGATAAAGATGTGAACATCGAATTTGCCGATGTAAGCATTACCCCACAAAATGCCAAAGACTACCGTTACCACGTAGTAACCAATGACGATACCGAGATTGTGGGCTGGACCACGCCCACCAATTTTAAAACCACCTCTGATGGCAAATATGCTTATGCCTATTTCGGCAGCTTCGCCGCCCAACCCAATGGTTATATTAGGATCGAGCTGTATAATATCCATAATTACAAAAGGAGAGACGGCATTATGGTCGATTGGAGACCAGTCAAGCCCTTAGCCGTTAGCGTAGGGCTTGAGTACAACGATAAGAATTTTCCAATCGATTTGCTCTACAAGTCGATTGATGGCAAAACTCCTCCGGAGAAAGCCAAAGAAGCAAAAAACGCTTGGTATCAATTCAATTTAGGCGATTCGTTGGTGAGGCTGCATGTCTTACCGGAAAACTACACCTATAACTACGAATTTAAAATCGAGCTGATCCGCAACATAAGCGGTAAGACCGAAAGACTGGATTTGGGTACGAACAATAGGGTGTTTTTCATCTATAAAGAGTATTGGAAGCAACCAGGACAATACGAATTGATCTTAACCCCGAAATTGCCTAGACCGGGTGGTACGCCAGTTGTCTATTTAAAAGATAAGGCGGTGAGCTATCGGTTTGAGGTATTGCCGGAAAAAAATCCGAAGCACCTCTTCTCCAGCAAGCAAATCGCTTTATTCGGATTGTTGTTGTGTGCCGTTTTGGGAGGTATTTTTGGGGCGGTGGTTACCAAGCTCAAAAAGAAGAACCAGCAACGTGTGCAGGACGAACAGCAACAAAAAGAACTGGCCAAAACCCAGTTGGCTTCGGTGCGCGCGCAGCTAAACCCACATTTTATGTTCAATGCCTTGGCCGGCATCCAAAACCTGATGAACAAGCAACAACTCGAGGAAGCCAACCACTATTTGAACAAATTTGCACGGCTAACCAGAAATGTGCTCGACAACAAGGAGCAGGTAAGTTTGACCGAAGAACAGGCATTGCTAACCGATTACCTGGAAATGGAACAGCAACGCTTTGGCTTTAGCTTCGAGCTTAAGGTAAACCAGGGATTGGATATCCATAACATCGAAATTCCAGCCATGCTGCTTCAGCCTTTTGTAGAAAACGCGGTAAAGCACGGAATTGCTGCAAAAGAAAAAAACGGGCACATTGCCGTTGCTTTCGAACAACGCGAAAAAGACTTGATATTAACCATAATAGACAATGGCCAAGGTTTCGATACGGCCAAAAATTATGAAGGTTTGGGTTTGCAGTTGAGTAAAAACAGGATATCTTTATTGAATGCCATTTATCAGGATTCGCCACTTTATTTAACCATGCAGGCCAATGATAAAGGTACCATCATTACAATTACTTTAACCCAATGGCTGTAAAATGCGGGCAATACTGGTAGACGACGAATCGGCCAACTTAGAAAATCTGCGCCATCTTTTAGAAAAATACTGTGTGGCCGTAAAAATAGTGGCTTGTGCCTCTGATGTGGCCACGGCCAAAAGCCTGATGGAGCTTCACCAGCCCGACTTATTGTTTTTGGATATACAGTTAGGCAAAAACTCCGGCTTCGACCTGTTGAACGAGATAAGGGAAAAAACCTTTGAAGTAATCTTTGTAACTGCTTACGACAATTATGGCATACAGGCCATTAAGTTTGCGGCTTTAGATTACCTGCTCAAGCCGGTAAGTGCCGATGAACTGAAAGCAGCGGTTGATAAAGCGCTGCATAAGCTCAAGCATAAGCAGCAAAACGAACAGCTTTCCTTTTTGCTGCAACAATTGAATGTAAGCGAAAAAAGCGCACCCAAAATTGCATTGCCCCAGCAGAACGAGATCAGGTATGTACAGGTAAACGATATTGTGAGGTGCGAAGCGGCCAACACCTATACCTTCTTTTTCCTCTCTAACGGCGATAAGATACTGGTTTCAAAATCGCTCAAGGAATACGCCGACCTGCTCAAGCCGCATGGTTTTTTGCGTGCCCACCAAAGCCATTTGGTTAACCCGGCCTCTGTAAAAAGCTGGCTCAAAGAGGATGGGGGCATGCTTTTGATGAACAATGGCGATAAAATTCCAGTTTCGAAACCCAACCGCGAGCAGATTAAACTTGCTTTGGGCAAGTGATTGGTCATTAGTTCGTAGGCCATTGCTGAATAGGTTCGAGCTAACTTATAACCCATAACTTATAACCCATAACCCACAACCTACAACTCAAAACCCGCAACCGAAACTGAATTTCAAATTCTATCTCGTTTCCCAAAAATGCTCAACGGTTTTGGGCAATTGCTATCTTCGCTTTTTTTAAAAGCCAAATTACCCGCAGGTTTGAGGAAACTTAAACTTGAAAACTATGAAGAACTATCTTGCCATTATCCTGCTATTCATCGCCTCATCCTGTTTTGGACAAATAGGCGGTATGAAATCGGTTACGCTAAACCCTTTTCCGGGGCATTACCAAAATTACATCGGCATTATGATTTTGGGGTATAATGAGAGTGCTGAGCCCATTTTTTTGTCGGCTGATAGCGCTACTCAAAAAGCATCGGAGATGCTGATTTACCCGGCTAAGCCCAAAACCTTCTTTTTCTACTTGGAGGGAGCCCGCCAAATCAAATTAAGAGCGAATATTGCGCAAGACAGCCTTAAGAACTATCGTTACTCGGTAATTGCCGACGACTCTATCGTACTGGCCAAAGAGTTAACGCCAGCCGCAATTGAGGGAAATCGGATGTTTAGTGCAGATTTGGGAACCTATGACATCGCCAACAAAAAGCTGGTATTGATTGCCTATAAAGTTGGCGATAGGGCCAATGGCAGAGAAACGATTATTTATAATAAAAAGTTAAATCCAGTTAGCCTTATTTCGGCACAATTGATTAAAGAAATAAGGGCAAACGAAAAGCCGGTAGTCGAAAAGAAAGTAGAAAACGATACGATTACTACAACCACAACTATTGTTACAAAGCAAAGTGAGGGGGTGAACCTGGATGTCCAAGGCCGTTTGGTGCCGATGGATGCCAAGCGCAGCTATGCCGAGATTATGATTGACCCTACAGAAAATATCTTTTTGTACCAAATCTTAATCAAGCGCCAAGAAGGTGATAATGTAGAGACGACCTTGCTCGATAACCAGAATTGGATAGCAGACACCTATGGCAACCTGACTACGCATTTAGACATCAAAAATTTTTTAAAGCCGGGCAAGTATGAAATCGTCATCTTTCCACGAGTAGGAAAAATAGATGTCAATAAAATTGAAAATGCGGTAAAAATCAATTTCGAGATGCGAAAACCTGCGCTGAGCAACAAAGAGATTGGCTTGTATGCCGGATTGGTGTTCTTAATGTTACTGCTGGTATTTGCCGTGATTATAGTGACCATCAAAAGAAAGAACAAAAGGAAGTTGCTAGCCGAACAGCAACAAAAAGAATTGGCCAAAACACAGCTGGCAACGGTACGGTCGCAACTTAACCCGCATTTCTTGTTCAATGCTTTGGCCGGCATCCAAAACCTGATGAACCAGCATAAAACCGACGATGCCAACCGTTATTTGGCCAAATTTGCCAGGTTGACCCGCAACGTGCTCGACAATAAGGAGCTCATCAGTTTGGCAGATGAAAAAGCACTGCTAGACGATTACTTGCAGATGGAGCAGCTGCGCTTTGGCTTTGCCTATCAAATCAACATTGATCCGCAATTGGTTATTGCAGATGTAGAAATCCCGGCCATGTTGCTGCAGCCCTTTGTAGAAAATGCCGTAAAACACGGCATCGCTGAAATGGAAGAGGCTGGCCAAATCAGTATCGAATTCACGAAGCAAAATGAAAATCTTGTTTTAACGGTAAAGGACAACGGCCAAGGTTTCGATACTGCCAAAAGCTACGAAGGCTTGGGTTTGCAGCTAAGCAAAAATAGAATAGCTTTGCTGAATACCATTTACAAACAAACACCTTTTCTATTGCACCTAAACGGCCGGGCAAACGAAACTACCATTACCATAACCTTAACCCAATGGCTATAAAATGAGGGCAATTTTAGTTGATGATGAAAAGGCCAACCTGCAAAACCTGCAGACCATGCTGGCCACCTATTGTCCGATGGTAACTATTGTGGCGGCCAGCCATAAAATAGAGGAGGCTGTTCAGCTTGTACAATTGCACCAGCCAGACCTGCTTTTTCTCGATATACAGATGGGCAAGCAATCGGGGTTCGATTTACTGAATCTATTGCCCGAAAAATCTTTTGAAGTGATTTTTGTCACAGCGTACGATCAGTATGGCATCCAAGCGGTAAAGTTTGCGGCGCTCGATTACCTGCTCAAACCTGTGAACCCCGACGAACTGGTGCTGGCCGTAAACAAGGCAACCGACCGCATCAAACATAAAACGGCAAACAACCAGCTTGGTTTTTTGCTTCAGCAGCTTAAAAGAACCGATTTCTCTTCTCCCAAAATAGCTTTGCCGCAACTCAACGAAATCATGTATGTCGCCATCAATGATATTGTACGTTGCGAATCGTCAAACAACTACACTTTCTTTTTCCTGGCCAATTCCGATAAAATCCTGATTTCGAAATCATTGAAAGAGTATGCCGACCTGCTAAAGCCCTACGGATTTTTGCGGGTACACCAAAGTCACCTGGTTAACCCGGCCTATGTCAAAAGCTGGCTCAAGGAGGATGGAGGTACGCTCTTGCTCAACAACGGGCAAAAAGTACCGGTATCAAAGTCCAATCGCGAAAGTATCAAATCGGCACTTGGGAAGTAGGTTAATGGTAAGTTGCTCAATGGTTAACCACCCCGCCCTTTGGGCACCCCTCCATGGGAGGGGAATGGTAGGTAGCAATAACTGGGCCGTCAACTCACAACTCACAACTGCCAACTGAAAACCCACAACTCTTAATCCACAACTGCTAACTGAAATAGTCTACAAATACTCATTCGATGTGGTAAAATACTCGGTAGGGCTTTTACCATGGCGGGCTTGCTTTAATTTTGGACTTGTCAAATCCAATGGAGGGTGCGATTCTTAAACCTTAAATTAAATGGAGATGTTGAACTTAGGCACGCCCGAAATTATCCTGATTGCTATTACGGCCACTTTTTTTATAGCCTTAATCGTTTTGGTTGTCTTTTTACTGAAAAAGCTCGCAAACCGAAATAGGTAGGTAAATTAAAATTTTGTTCATTAACTTTAGCCCTATGTTAAACCTTGGTACGCCCGAAATTATCCTCCTTTTAGTTGCAAGTGTCTTTTGTGCGCTATTGTTTGGGGCGGTTATTTTCTTTGTGGTGTACTTGGCCAGGCAAACCGGTGCCCCAAAAATCCCTGTAGTGGTTTATCCAGATCAGGTAGCATTGAAGGATTTCCGCCCAGCGCCGTCAACCACAGCAACGAAACCAGCCGATGAGCCTAAAGATATACCCACTTTGGCCGCCGACTTGAAAATTGCCTTGCCTCAACAGAGCGAAATCAGGTATGTTAAAATAAGCGATATCGTCCGTTGTGAGGCCGACGACAACTATACCAATTTTGTACTGAACAACGAAAAGATCCTGATTTCGAAATCGCTGAAAGAGTATGCCGATTTGTTAAAGCCCTACGGGTTTTTGCGGGTGCACCAAAGCCATTTGGTTAACCCGGCCTATGTCAAAAGCTGGCTCAAAGAAGATGGTGGGACACTCTTGCTCGACAATGGACACAAAATTCCGGTCTCAAAACCCAATCGCGAAAGCATCAAATCGGCACTTGGGAAGTAGGTTAATGGTAAGTTGCTCAATGGTTAGCCACCCCGCCCTTTGGGCACCCCTCCATGGGAGGGGAATGGTTAGATGGCAATGACCGGGCTGTCAACTGGCAACTCACCACTGCTAACTGAAAACACAACAGACAACCCTGTTATCTTTCATATTTCCAATTTCTAGATTTGCCTTCGTTAAGCCAATCTATTGCGGTTTCCATGCGCTTTTTTTTGGTTGCTTCGGTTTTGGCTTCAGTAATCCATGCTAGGTATTCGCGCTGGTGCGAGGGACTGAAAGCCTCAAACTGTTGCTGTGCCTTGGGGTGTTTGGCCAATAAACTGGCAAAATCCGCGGGCATGGCAATGGGCGCTTTTGGAACAATTACTTTTTTTACCTTAACTCCTGCTTCGTTAAGTTTGATAGCTTCCAGCGCATATTCGATCAGAATCTTCGCTTCAGGCAAATCTTCCAGCTTGGTTAGCCGTCCCAGGCTGCCCATGGCATTTTCCTTGTCTTCAAACAGCTGATAGGGATCCTTCATTAAGGAAGTTTTCCAAAAGCCAAAAGCGCAATGGGCTTTAAAGGCAGCCATCGAACAAACGGTGCCCTTGTAGTCGAAATGCGGAAAGCCCCATTTGATCGTCTCGTTAATAAGGGGCGAGGCTTCGTGAATTATGGTCCGCAATTGTTTTAAAATGGGTTGGGCAAAGCCAGCCGATTGCTCGATATAGGCATCTACACGTTCGTCGAATTGTTTCATATGGCGCTAATTGGTAGATCAATTTAGCAAAGAGAATTTATTTAAGCAACTCCGGAATGCGCTTGTTGTTACCCACAATCCATACAATGTCTTCGTTTTCGAAGATCATGTTCGAATCGGGATTTAAAATGCGTTGTCCGTTGCGCTCAATGCCAACCACCAGGCCTTGGGTCTGTTCCCTGATGCCAGAACTGCGGATGCTCTGTCCAAAAACCGGCGATTTGCTGGTAATCACTACTTTTTGCAGCGACATGTCCTGTTTTGGAAAAGTAGCGCTGTCTTCCGAAACTTTACCTTCAAACAAAGGTGTTACGGCTGCCAGTTGGTCGTCGGTGCCTATAATCAAAACTTTGTCGTTGGGATAAAGGCGTTCATCGCGACTGGGCGTAGGCAACATAATTTTGCCGCGTTCAATCAAGGCAATATTAACCCCGTGTTTTTCGCGCATGGCCAAATCAATCAGGCTTTTACCCACCAATTCTGATTCGGGCGCAACGGTCAGTTCCAGTAAATGGCTGTCCCAAGGCAATATTTCGGGTTGTTTGTTCTCTTCGTCGCGTGCATGCAGGTTATACAAAAAGCGGTGTTCCATGCGTTCATAAAAGCTCTGCAGCTTTCTGGAGAAAATAAACATGCCTCCTACAATTAAAAGCAAGGCAATGCTGATGGCTATCCAGGTGTTGTAAAACTGCACCATCAAAAAGGCCACAAAGAAAATCGCCAGGGCAATCCTTAACAGTTCAATGGCAATAAGCGGTCCGCGGGTATATCTTTTGTTGAGCCAAAGGTGCGAGTAAGCCTTGCGTTCAATTCGCCTAATGGCTAAGGCATACAGAAAGGGCAGCATGATAACCAATGTGATAATCAGCGATAAGATAATGCCGTTGTTGCCATCAAGCAGGTGCTTGTTTACAAAAGGCTGCAGGTATTTTGAGGCCAGTAGCACAATGCCGGTTAAAATGGCACCGTGGATAATGGTGTTAAAGGCGTAGCCTCGCAACAAGGTTTTCCAGTCGCTCATGGTGGTAATGCCTTGCGTACCAGAGCTATATCGGCTAATCCCGTCGAGCCATTTTTGTGGCAGCACCCTGTTTAAAAAGTTATAAAAGGGCTCCGATACCTTAATCAAATAGGGGGTGGTAAAGGTGGTAATGGCCGATGCCGCTACGGCAATAGGATAGAGGAACTCGCTGGTTACCTTCAGTGTAAGTCCCAAAGTGGCAATGATAAAAGAGAACTCGCCAATTTGAGCCAGGCTCATACCTGCCTGCACGGAAGTTTTTAAAGGCTGGCCCGAAAGGAGTGCTCCAAAGGTAGAACTAATCAGTTTGCCCAGAATCGTGGCTAAGGTAACCACCAAAATAGGGAAGGCATAATCGAGCAATATTTTAGGGTCGATCAGCATTCCTACCGATACAAAAAAGATAGCCGCGAACAAGTCTTTAACCGATTTGGTGAGGTGTTCTATTTTTTCGGCCTGTGTGGTTTCGGCCAAAATAGAACCCATGATAAACGCGCCCAAAGCCGGTGAAAAGCCAACCTTTACTGCCAATAGCACCATCACCAGGCAAAGCGCCAGCGAAACGATGAGCATGGTTTCATCGTTCATCAGTTTCTTGGTCTTTTTTAAAAAGGTAGGGATGAGGAATATGCCACCCAAAAACCAGATGATGAGGAAAAAACACAGTTTTAAGATGGAAATAAGCATTTCGCTGCCTGCAAACTGCTGACTTACCGCCAGGGTAGACAAAAGCACCAGCAATAAAATGGCTACCAGATCTTCTACAATGAGTACGCCAAACACCAAGCCTGCAAACTTCTTGTGTTTGACACCGAGTTCTTCAAAGGCCCTGATGATGATGGTAGTAGAAGAAACCGAAAGAATACCGCCCAAAAAGATGCTGTCCATGTTGCTCCAGCCCATCAGCTGGCCCGCAGCATAGCCGATCAGCAACATAAACACGACTTCAATAACGGCGGTAATACCGGCCGAGCCCCCAACCTTGGCCAGCTTTTTAAAGCTGAACTCGAGGCCCAGGCTAAACAACAGAAAGATTACCCCAATTTCGGCCCAAATGGTAATGCTTTCGTGGTCGGTAACGGTTGGCATGAAACTAATATGCGGCCCCACCAAAATGCCGGCTAGGATATAGCCCAGTACGAGGGGCTGTCTAATTTTTTTGAAAAGGAGCGTAGTAACTCCAGCGGCGGCCAGAATGAGGCCTAAATCTGCAATTAATACAGGTAAATGGATCATAAAGTATAATTTTGTTAAATAAATAATAGTGCTGTTGAGGCATTACATTTACCAAAAAGTATGCTTCGGATAAAGGCAGTTCCACGTAAAATCATAGCTGTGGTTGCGCTTATCCCTAAAAATCCTAAATGCCGAATTGGGTAATACTAAAAAACTGTGCTGAATACGGGAAAAAACAGTGGCAGTAAGCGAGAAGGAAGTAATGTGCTGATAAATCAGCTCGTTTTCGTTGGCTATGTTTTCCTTTTGTAAGGCCGATTTAACCCTCTTAAACTGAACGGTTGTCCTGATGCTGGCTGTCGGTAACTGAACGGTAATGGAAGGGCCTGGTAGGCTAAGCTTGGTTTTGGCGCGCGAGGCCAAGCACAAACAGCTGAGCAATAAAAAGGCAATTAACGTTCTCATTGCCCTAAATATAGTGAAAAAAGCCTGATTTTGGTGAAAAATCACCTAAAAAAGATAGGTTTTTCCTACCATCAGACTTTGACGAAGCCGTGGATTTTTAATTATATTTACGGCATGCCTATCGAAAAACTAACTTACAATCCCAACTATCCTTCAGTTAAGGATCTTAAAAAACGTGCCAAGGCACGGATGCCCAAATTTGCCTTCGATTATTTGGAAGGTGGCTGCAATGAAGAGGTAAACCTCAGCAGAAGCGAAACCGATTATCATGATGTATTGCTGCAACCCAGCTACCTTAAAAAGTTCGGTGGCATCGACATGTCGACTACTTTGTTTGGCCATCGCTACGATGCGCCTTTTGGGATTTCGCCTATTGGTTTGCAGGGGCTCATGTGGCCCAATGCACCAGAAATATTGGCCAGGGCCGCTTTCAAGCATAATGTGCCCTATATTTTAAGTACGGTGTCAACCAGCAGTATTGAGCGAATTGCCGAAGTTTCCGAAGGCCAGGCCTGGTTCCAGCTTTACCATCCTACAGAAAATTCGTTAAGAGACGATATCTTGCGACGTTTGGATGCTGTACAATGCCCGGTTTTGGTGGTTTTGGTCGATGTGCCTTCTTTTGGCTTGAGGTACCGCGAAATTAAAAGCGGTTTGTCCATGCCTCCCAAAATGAACATCAGCAATATTTTTCAGGCGGCTATTCGTCCAACCTGGGGTATTGAAACGCTGAGGCACGGCATCCCGTCGTTTGCCACATTAAAGCCTTACATGGAAAAAGGTTTGGATATGGCCCAATTGGGCAAATTTATGAACAAAACATTTACAGGCAGGGTAGATACCGATAAGATCAAAGCCATTCGTGACCAATGGAAGGGGCCAATGGTGCTTAAGGGCATTACCACCGAGGAAGATATCAAAGCCAGTATTGCCGTTGGAGCCGATGGCATTATCGTGTCTAACCATGGCGGCCGTCAAATTGACGCGGGCGAATCGACTATCGTTTCATTGCGCAAGCTGATGGCCACGCCGGCTTATCGAGAAAAGCTGACCATGATGATTGATGGCGGAATGCGTTCGGGACCAGATATTGGTCGGGCTTTGGCAACCGGTGCCGATTTTACCTTTATGGGCCGTCCGTTTATGTACGGAGTTGGTGCTTTGGGCAAAAAAGGTGGCGACCATACCATTTCCATGTTCAAGGCTCAGCTGAAACAAGTGATGGAACAGCTTTCCTGCGAGAAAATAGCGGATTTTCCGGAGACTTTGATTAAATAGATTTCTTATGGTTTTTTCTTAATTCCGACCATTTTTTTGACGATTTTCAGAAAGAGAAAATTAATCTATGCGCTTAATAACGTTCTCCAAATTATCTAAAACAAGCTTGAGATGGATTTTTTGATCAGGATATAAGCGTTGCAGGTCATTTTTCAATTGAATAAATGGAGCAAAAGCCGATTGATCTTTTTCTATTCCTGCAACCACTGGTATTGATAATTCATAACCCCCAGCAATTTTTTCTACAAATATTGATTTTGTTTGAAAATCATCAAAAAAGCCTGTTGCGGTTAGTTTTGTTGCAAGCTGATCTACTTCTTCTTCAACAAGGTTGCTTTTGTTGTAAACTATTTCATGCTTCTTCGATCCATACGTTTTTGTACTTAATGAACCATTGCCAATTGATTCTTTGACAAGCAAAAAACCAATTAATGTACCAATGGTTAATATAAGGCCAATTAGTCCAACCGCAATGGTTCGCCACCAGTTATATGATTTCCCACCCTCTTCAGCATGTTTTGCTAATTGCTTGCCTTGAAAGCGCTGAACTAAATAAGAGGCAATGCCTGTATAGATCAGAGGGATTATTTGAGGAGGCAATCGATTCCCTTCAGGAACCATTAAAATACCCCCGAAAATAATAACGGTTGCAATAATCGCATAGCCCCAAGTCTTAATTGCATGATTAGGATCATTAAATGCTTTAAAGTTTGAAGCAATCATATAACCTGCAACCAAGGGACCGCCTAAGAGAGTACCAGTCCATACTTTTCGTTCCGAATAGATTTTTTTTGAAGGGACTTCGATTGTGAGAGGCGTTTCTTCCATGAAGGATATGTTAAAAATTAAGAAATAGAGTCAAAAAACGCCAAAGTATCGAGTTTATCCTGATGCAGTTGTGCGGTTAGGGCTTCCAATCCGGTAAATTTTACATCGTGGCGCAAAAACTTTAGGAAATTCATGGTAATGGTTTGCCCATAAATTTCGCGGTTAAAATCAAAAATGTTGACTTCGATGTTGCGGGTCATGCCGTTAATGGTTGGCCGTTGGCCGATATAAGCCATTCCCTTAAAAGTTGAAGGTTGAGGGTTCAAAGGTAGGAGAGATTGTTTTTCCGCCTCTAAACTTTGGACTTTAGACTTTGTGCCTGCGTCTTCTTGCCTTCCGTCTGCTGCCCCTGCACCTTCCCCCTCCGAATCCATTTCAATGGTCACCGCATAAATGCCGTCGCTCGGAATAAGCTTATAGGTTTCTTCTACAAAGATATTGGCAGTAGGAAAACCGATGGTACGGCCAATCTTATCGCCTTTGATAACCGGCCCGTTGATGGAAAAATAATAGCCCAGGTATTCGGCGGCAAGGGCAACATCGCCTTCAAGGAGCGCTTTGCGTATTTTGGTCGAGCTTACCGCTACATCGTTAATATCCTGCTCCGGAATTTGCTCAACCGTATAGCCGTATTGTTGGGCATTGGCCAGCAATTGGTTCATATCGCCTTTGCGGTCTTTGCCAAAACGATGATCATAGCCTACAATCAGCTGTTTGGTGCCGATGGTATCTACCAATATGTTTTTGATGTACTCGTCGGGCGTAAGGTTAGAAAAATCGCGGGTAAAGGGAGTGATGATCAGATGGTCGACACCTAAATTCTCCAAAATTTGTGCTTTTTCCTTGATGGTATTGATCATTTTCAGGTCCTGGTTTTCAGGATCGATGATCAGCCGCGGATGCGGAAAAAAAGTAAGGATAACGCTTTCTCCACCAGTTGCCTGGGCCAGTTCGCACAATCTTTTGATGATTTTTTGATGGCCGTAGTGTACGCCGTCAAAAGTGCCAATGGTAACCACGGCATGGTCTAGTTTTTTAAAATCCGATAGCTGGTTATATATTTTCATCTGTGTGTGATCGTTTGGTGTTCATTTGCTGGAGCGCTTGGCTGGGGTAGCTTGTTCTCCCTTTAACCAAGGCGCATTTCAAAACGAATAGGGTTAATGAAAGGCCTGTCGCTTAACTACCCCGCCCTTAATGTCGGCAATTTGTTGCTGCACCACAAAAGCATCGGGGTCAATTACCCTGATTTCGGCCTGCAGTTTGCTCATTTCGAGCTTGGTTACCACCGTGTAGATGATGTCGATGTCTTTCTTTTCCAAATAGCCGCCCTCGCCCTTGTAAATGGTTACCCCTCTTTTCATGTTCGAAATGATGAAGGCTTTGATTTCGTCGTTCTTTTCCGAAATAATGGTTACGCCGGTATAGGCCTCAAGACCGTTTACAATAAAATCGATGGTGTTGGAGGCCGATAAATAAGTTAAAATGGCATACAATGCCGTATCTATATTAATGAAATAGGCCGCAAATGCGAAGATGATGATGTTGAGGATCAGGATGATGTTGCCTACCGTCAGCTGGCTGTTCCGGCTGATGTAAAGCGCCAAAACCTCGGTGCCGTCAATTACACAGCCGCCACGCATGGCCAGTCCGATGCCGCCACCCAAAAAGAAGCCCCCAAAAAAGGCGATGAGCAGTTTTTCGTGTGTGATGGGTGCAAAAGGCAAAAATATCAAGGCCAATGAAAGTGCAATAATGGCAATAGAAGTTTTCAGGGCAAAGGTTTTGCCGATTTGGCGGTAGCCCAAAATAACGAAGGGAATGTTGATGACTACAATAAGATACGACAGTTTCCAGCCGGTTAGGGTACTCACCAAAAGCGAAATACCGGTAACGCCGCCGTCAATAAAATGGTTGGGTATCAAAAAGCTTTTCAGGCCGAAACAAGCCGATACCACGCCGCAAACAATAAGTGCAATTTCCTTGATTAAACGCGAACTGTTGTTTTTGATATGTTCCATAAGCCTTACTGGTCGGTTTTTGCCTTTGCTTCTTCTCTTTTGCTACGAAGATACTGAACCAAATCTGCTACCTCAAATGCGTTGGCCAATAAAAAGTTGCCGCTGCGGGTCCGGGTCAGTTTAGAAAGATGGGCGCCGTTGCCCAGCTGCTTGCCAAAATCGGAGGCCAGCGACCTGATGTAGGTACCTTTGCTGCATACAATCCTAAAATCGACTTCGGGCAGGGCAATCCGGGTAATTTCAAATTCGCTTACCGTAACCTGACGTTTGCGCAATTCCACTTCTTCGCCCAAACGCGCCTTTACGTACAGCCTTTCGCCATTCACCTTTACCGCCGAATGGGCTGGCGGATATTGCTCAATTTCGCCAATAAAAGGCGCCGTGGCTGCATAAATGGCTTCCTCGGTCAACTGGTCAATCGGAAATTCCTGGTCTATAGCTGTTTCGAGGTCGAACGATGGCGTAGTGGCCCCCAAGGTAAAAGTACCGGTGTATTCTTTTTCTTCGGCCTGGAAAGTATCGATTTGTTTGGTCAGTTTGCCTGTGCAAACAATCAGAAGGCCGGTAGCCAGCGGATCTAAAGTGCCTGCATGCCCAACCTTAAGCTTCAGCGGTTTTAGCGAGTTTCTGATTTTGCCCACCACATCAAACGAAGTCCATTTGTAGGGTTTATTGATGAGCAAAAGTTCGCCTTCTGCAAAATTGAATTCGGGAAATGTCGGATTTTTTGGGTCCAATAGCTTAAATTAATGTTGTGGCAAAGCTACGGATTATATCACAGAAAGCTCGTGCCCCGAAAGGATCAAAATGATAATGGCCAATCCTACGGCAATTCTGTACCAGCCAAATACCTTAAATCCATTTTTGTTCAGGTAGCCGATAAAGCTCTTGATGGCCAAAAGGGCAATCACAAAAGCGACGATGTTGCCAAAGGCCAAAATCTCTATTTGATCTTTGGTAAAAGTATGGCCTCCTTTAAAAAAGTCGAGCAGTTTTTTGGCGGTGGCGGCAAACATGGTAGGTACGGCCAAGAAAAAAGAAAATTCGGCGGCGGCCTTTCTGGTCAGCTTTTGGCTCATGCCACCCACAATGGTAGCACCAGAGCGCGATACGCCCGGTATCATGGCCAAACATTGGAAGAAACCGATTTTCAATGCCGTTAAATAGTTGATGTCTTTTTCTTCGGTAACAGTGGCTTGGTTAAACCATTTGTCTACAAAAAGCAGGATAACCCCTCCAACTACCAGTGAAATGGCAACGGTAAGCGGACTTTCGAGCATGGCATCGATTTTATCGCTGAGCAAAACACCAAAAATGGCAGCCGGAATAAAGGCAACCAGCAGTTTGATGTAAAAATCGAAGCTTTTGAAAAAGCGCTTGAAATAAAGCACCACTACCGATAGGATAGCCCCCAACTGGATGCAGATGGTAAACAATTTGACAAAAGGATCGGAAGCAATGCCCATGACCGAAGAGCCGATAATCATGTGCCCAGTCGAAGAAATTGGCAAAAACTCGGTTAATCCCTCAATAATGGCAAGGATCAGCGCTTGTAGAAAACTCATTTGGCCTTATTTTTTGAGAACGGCATAAATGCCAAAGCCAAAACCAAACAGGACCACCATAGGCGCCAATAAGGTTCTTCTGGTATCGTAAATGTCGCCAGTAGTACCCATCATCAATAAGAAACCAACCAGTACAATTGCAATGCTGATCAATAATAACTGATAGTTCTTTTTGGTAAAGACCATTTCTGATTTTTGTTCCTTGTTGGTCGGAACAGTTTGTTTTTCTGCCATTATCTATAAAGATCGTAAATTTTTAAACGTAAATATCTGCTTACTGCAAACCAGGTGCTAATGGCCGTAATGAAAATGCCAATAGCCACCAGGCTTAAGAATACAAAGCCGAATTCGGTATAGCTTTCGAGGATCTTGATTTCGCCGAGCTCTTTTTGCGCATAGGTTAATAAACCCAATAAAATGATGATGGCAATAAAAGAAGCAATCAGTCCGTGCAAGATGGCTACCCAAATAAAAGGCTTTCTGATAAAGTTCTTAGTGGCGCCTACCAGCTGCATGCTCTTGATCAAGAAACGTTGCGAGAAAATGGCCAGGCGGATGGTATTGTTGATGAGCGCAACCGCAATAACCAAGAGGATAATGGCAAAGCCCAACACAATTAAGCTGATGGTGTTGATGTTCTTGTTTACCATATCGATCAGCGAACTTTGGTAAACCACTTCCTTCACAATCGGGTTTTTCTCGATCTGCTTTTTCAGCGCATCAATGTTCTGGTTGTTGGCGTAATCGGCCTTGAGGTAAACATCGATGGTAGAGAGCAAAGGGTTATAGCCCAAAAAGTTCACAAAATCTTCGCCCAAATCTTTGGTCAGGTTGTGCTGGGCAACCTCTTTGTTTATGTATTGGGTCTGTTTAATGGCAATATTGCCGTCCAGTTCTTTCTTAAAAGCCAGGATATCGGTTTCTTTGGCACCCTCGTCAACAATGATGTTGAGTACGATGTTTTCTTTTACATAATTGGAGAGATTTTTAGCGTGTACTAAAATTAGGCCTAGCATGCCGAGCATCAATAGCACCAATGCAATACTAAAAATGGTCGAAATGTAAATGGTCTTCGTTTTTTTAGAGGCTTCGCTTACTTCAAATTCTTCCATGTAGCTATGTTTTTGTTTTGCGAAAATAAAGAAAGATAAGTAAAAATGTAAATTAAATGGCCTTTGTTTTTACAAACGATGAAATTTAATAAGCGCAAATTACGCAAATGGCCTATAGTGGCAAGGCCTCTTAACATTATTTAACTTTTCGTTGTAGTTAAATAAGTGGCACATGTTTTGTGCCGGGCAAAGCATTGGCGTTTCTTATTAAACTAAAATCAAAAAACTAAATGAAACAGAAATTAGTATTAGCAGGAATGATGCTCTTCATGGTAGCCGGCTTCAGCGCCTGCAAGAAACAAAACCAGTCTACCGAGCCCCTTCGCACCAAGATGCTGGGCAAATGGCAGGTCAACAAAGTCGATGTCACAACTTATAATACATCGGGTACCCCAACCACAGTAACCACCACCTATGCGGCAACCGACTACATGGACTTTAAAGACACCGAAAGCGACGATGTAGAATTGAGCCTGGGCGCAAACAACAGAGCTTTGGGCTTTTACAAGGTGAGGATCAACGATTCGTTTTTCCTCGACTTTTCACAAAAAGACCTTGAATGTACCGCCACAGTAATTGGCGATCAGGAATTCCGTTTTACGGGAACCGTGGTAGGATCTAATCCCAAAGTAACCGAAACCTATTACCTGAGCCGTTAAGCAGGCTAAGGGGTTAAAGATAAGAGCCTTGGCTGTCTGGCAGCCAAGGCTTTTTTGTTGAAAAAGCGCTCAGCCTTAAGGTATGGCAATGTAACCACCATTGTTGATGCCCTAGTTAAGCAAGGCAATGTTTACAAAAGTAATATCTTGCAGTCATTGCCGGAGATGCCAGCAATATTAAATCTTCGAATCCCACTTCAAAAACAGGCTTTATTTCCGTAGTTTTGCAAACTATTTAAGCAAGAGCATTTTAATGGACTACCAATTTAAAGAGATAGAGCAAAAGTGGCAGCAGTACTGGGCCGCCAATCAGACTTTTAAAGCCGATAGCAATTCGGATAAACCAAAGTATTATGTACTCGACATGTTCCCCTATCCATCAGGTGCGGGGCTGCACGTAGGCCATCCGCTGGGCTATATCGCCTCAGACATTTTTGCCAGGTACAAAAGATTGAAAGGCTTTAATGTATTGCACCCCATGGGCTATGACTCGTTTGGTTTGCCTGCCGAACAATATGCCATTCAAACCGGTCAGCATCCGGCCATTACCACCGAAACCAATATCGCCACCTACCGCAGGCAATTAGACCAAATTGGTTTTTCTTTCGATTGGAGTCGCGAAGTGCGCACCAGCGATCCGGGTTATTACAAATGGACCCAATGGATTTTTATGCAGCTGTTCAATTCCTGGTACAACCTCGAAACCGATCGTGCAGAAGATATCACTACGTTGATCGAAAAGTTCAATGCTTCGGGCAGCGCTGAGGTAAAAGCGGTTTGCGACGAAGATACGCGCAGCTTTTTGCCTAGCGATTGGGCTACTTTTAGCGACGAAGAAAAACAAGAAGAACTGTTGAAATACCGCTTAACCTACCTCAAGGAAAGTACGGTAAACTGGTGTCCGGCCTTGGGAACCGTATTGGCCAACGATGAGGTGAAAGACGGCTTCTCGGAGCGCGGTGGCTTTCCGGTTGAGCAAAAGAAAATGATGCAGTGGAGCATGCGCATTTCGGCCTATGCCGAGCGTTTGTTACAAGGATTAGATACGATTGACTGGCCAGAGCCGGTGAAGGAAATGCAACGCAACTGGATTGGCAAAAGCGTTGGGGCCAGCGTAAAGTTTAAAATTGAAAGTGAAAAGCTTGACGATTATATAGAGGTTTTTACTACACGTGTAGATACCATTTTTGGTGTTTCTTTTGTGGTATTGGCACCAGAGCATGAATTGGTACAAAGCCTAACTACGCCTGCGCAAAAAGAGGTAGTAGAAAATTACATTGCGCAAACCAAGAAGAAATCGGAGTTAGACCGCATGGCCGATACCAAAACGGTTTCTGGCGCTTTTACAGGCAGCTATGTGCTGAACCCGGTTAACGGCGAAAAGGTACAAATTTGGATTGCCGATTATGTACTGGCTGGCTATGGTACGGGTGCGGTGATGGGCGTGCCTAGTGGCGACCAGCGCGACTGGCTGTTTGCTACGCATTTCGACTTGCCGATTGTCCAGATTTTGGATGCCCAACAGGATATTGATGTACAGGCCGATGCTACCAAAGAAGGAAAATACATCAATTCGGGTTTTATCAATGGCCTCAACTATCAAGAAGCGGTTGCCTTTTTAAACAACTGGCTAGAGGAGCAAGGCGTAGGCAAGGCTAAAATCAATTACCGCATGCGCGATGCTATTTTTGGTCGCCAGCGCTATTGGGGCGAGCCTATTCCGGTTTATTTTAAGGATGGTCTGCCTTATTTGGTTAACGAGGAAGAATTGCCGGTGGTACTGCCAGAAATTGACAAATATTTGCCAACCGAAACCGGCGAACCGCCTTTGGGCCGTGCTGCCGACTGGAAATACAATGACGAGTACGAATACGAATTGAGCACCATGCCGGGCTGGGCGGGCAGCAGCTGGTACTGGTACCGTTACATGGATGCACAGAATGAGTCAGAATTCGCTTCGAAAGATGCAGTAGCCTACTGGAAAGATGTTGATTTATACATCGGTGGTTCGGAGCACGCAACCGGCCACTTGCTGTACAGTCGTTTTTGGAACAAGTTTTTAAAGGATTTGGGCTATGTAACCGAAGAGGAGCCTTTCAAAAAATTGATCAATCAGGGCATGATCCAAGGTCGAAGCAATTTTGTTTACCGTGTGGTTGATGCCGAGGGACGAGGTACGAATACCCTGGTGTCTTATGGCCTAAGAAAAGATTACAAAACCATCGCTTTGCACGTAGATGTAAACATTGTAGAGAATGACATACTCAATATCGAGAAATTCAAAGCATTTAGGCCAGAGTTTGAAAACGCTGAGTTTATCTTAGAAGGTGGCAAGTACATCTGTGGGGTTGAAGTAGAGAAAATGTCGAAATCAAAATTCAATGTGGTAAATCCCGATGTGTTGATTGAGCATTATGGCGCCGATACCTTGCGCATGTACGAAATGTTTTTAGGGCCACTTGAGCAGAGCAAGCCTTGGAACACCAATGGCATTGAAGGCGTATTTAAGTTCCTGCGCAAATTTTGGCGCTTGTTCCACAACGAAGAATGGCAGTTCCACGTTAACGATTCGGTACCAACCAGAGCTGAACTGAAGGCCTTGCACAAAATCATCAAAAAAGTGCAGGACGATATCGAGCGTTTCTCGTTCAATACTTCGGTGTCGAGCTTTATGATTGCCGTAAACGAACTAACCGACCTGAAATGCAAAAGTCGCCAGGTGTTGGAAGACCTGGTTGTTGTGCTTTCGCCGTATGCGCCGCATATTTGCGAAGAGCTATGGTCGTTGTTGGGCAACGAGAACTTGTCTACAACGCCTTATCCAACCTTTAATCCGGCCTACCTGGAAGAAAACGAATTTGCCTATCCGATTTCGATCAATGGCAAAATGAAGATGAACCTCAATTTGAGCCTCAGCCTCGACGAGAGTCAGGTTCACGAAGCGGTATTGGCCGATGAGCAGGTGCAGAAACACCTTGAAGGCAAATCGCCTAAGAAAATCATCTTCGTCAAAGGAAAGATTGTAAATATGGTAGTTTAGCACTCCAACAAGAATAACAAACCAAGTGTTAGCCACAGATTAACAGATTGAATACAGAGATCTGTTAATCTGTGGCTTTTTAATGCTTAAAAATATTTTCCTAGTCCTTGTGATTTTTCTGACCTTGTTGCGAATAATAGGAAAAACAGTTTCCAAGATCTATGCAACAAGCACCTGTAGCACAACAAGATTTTCTCCAGCTCATTGAGGCCAATAAGCGCATCATTTTTAAGGTATGCAATTCTTATTGCCGTAATGCCAGCGACAGGGAAGACCTGGCTCAGGAAATCATCTTTCAGCTATGGAAATCGTGGGGCAGCTTTAACAATGCCTATCAGCTCTCCACCTGGATGTACCGCATTGCCTTGAATGTAGCCATTTCATTTTACCGCAGGGAAAGAAAATCAACAGGCACCCTGCTGATGGGCGAGCAGGTTATAGAAATGGCCGACGAAAACCTGGACGCAGGTTTAGAAAGCAATTTGGGCTTATTGCAACAATTTATTGAGCAGCTCAGGCCCTTAGACAAGGCGCTGATGCTGCTTTACCTGGAAGAAAAGCCGCAAAAGGAAATCGCCGAAATCATAGGCATCAGCACTACCAACGTGGCGACCAAGATTGGCCGGATCAAAGAACAGCTCAAACAAAAATTTTCCAACCTAAAAGCTTAACACCATGCAAGAATTAGAAATCATCAATCTTTGGAAACAATACGACGAGAAACTGGAAAAATCCATTTCGCTAAACCGTAGGGTTATTGCCGAACTGCAGCAGCAAAAAGCAAAAAATGCCTTAAGGCCAGCCAAACAAATCAAAAGATTGGCCGTAGTGGCGGGTCTGATCTATGTCGCCCTTTTGTCGTTTTTGGTGTATAACTCCCTAAAATTCGAGAACATATTTTTTGTGGCCTCGCTGGGCATCAGCATCGTCATTACGCTTATTGCCATCGTAGTTTATATCCACCAGCTCTACCTGATTAATGATATAGACAACAGCGAAAGCGTAATCCACATCCAACAGAAACTGGCCGACTTGCAAACCTCTACCTTGAAAATAGTGCGGATATTGCTGTTGCAGCTGCCATTCTATTCTACCTGGTATATCAATTTTCAATGGATCAAAGAATCGCCAAACATGTTCTATTTTATTCACCTGCCCATCGTGTTCCTTTTTGCATTGGCCGCAATTTGGCTGTATCGAAACATCAATATCAAAAATATGCACAAAAAATGGTTCAAACTGTTGTTTAGTGGTGCAGAATGGACCGCTATTGTTAAATCGGGGCAATTCCTGAAGGAAATCGAACACTTTGAAAAAGCCTAGATACAGTTCACCGCTTCAAAAGCTCCATTCACCGATTTTTACCAACAAATGGTCAAAAAACGCTAGGCATTGCTGTAACAAAAGCTAATTTTGGCAGACTAAATACAAACAAACAATATAACATGAAAAAAATTCTACTTCTATGTATCGGTTTAATTGCAGTTTTAGGTGCCCAGGCCCAATTCCCGGGTTTGGGGGGCGGTAGCACGGCACCCAAAATAACTGGACGTATAACTGCGACCGTCATAGATTCGTTAACCAAGCAACCGATTGATTATGCAACAATTTCGCTAACCAAAGTGAAAGACGGCAAAGCGGTAAATGGTGGCGTAACTGACGAAAAAGGAAAAGTGACCCTTCAAAACGTAGCACCCGATGAGTATAAGCTTTCGGTAGGTTTTATTGGTTATTATTCAAAAACAATCATTGTTAAAACCACGCCCGGCAAGCCAGATAATAATTTGGGAAATATTATTCTCGCGCCTTCATCAAATACCTTAAAGGAGGTAACCGTAGAAGGCAAAAAGAACATGATTGAAAACAAAATCGATAGGATGGTGTACAATGCGGAGGCCGACCCAACAAACGCTGGTGGCGATGCAACCGACGTGATGCGCAAAGTGCCAATGCTTTCGGTAGATATGAGCGGCAACGTACAGCTGCGCGGTGCGGCGGTACGTGTATTGATCAACGGTAAGCCTTCGGGTACCATGGCCAACAGCGTAGCCGATGCCTTGAAAATGTTGCCTGCCGATCAGATCAAAAGCGTAGAGGTAATTACTAGCCCATCGGCCAAATACGATGCCGAAGGTTCGGGTGGTATCATCAACATCATCACCAAAAAATCAAACGCCCAAGGTGTAAGTGGCAGCGTAAATGCAACTGCAGGTATTCGCCAAAATACAGGTTCGTTTAACTTAACAGCAAAAACGGGTCGTTTGAGTGTCAATACCAATTTGGGTACCATGTTGGCTTACCCGCAAGAAACCAGGGTAACCTTGTTAAATAGAACCACATCTAGTACAGGTACAACGGATGTTTTGCAAGATGGCTATTCAGATTGGACCAGGCAGATGTATAATGGAAGCTTGGGCTTAGACTACGATTTCAACGCTTACAATAACATCAGCACCACGGCTAGATACAACCACTTTTTTAATGGTGGTCCAGGACAAACCAATTTGTTGATCAACAATGTGGCGGCCAAAAACATCGGCCAAACCGATATGGGCAACAGCAATATCGACTGGAATGTTGATTATAAGAAAACCAGCAAAAAAGCGGGCGAGGAATTCTCGATTTCTGGCCAGCTAACCAGTGGCCGCAATACCAACGAGTTTACCAATACTTTGCAAACACCAGGATTTCCAGACAACGTTTTGGCCAGTAGCAACACCGGTAAAAACAAGGAGTACACTGCGCAAACAGATTATACCTATCCGTTTAGTAAATCGGTAACTTTCGAGGCTGGTGCCAAAGGTATTTTCCGTAACATCATCAGCGACTACGGCAGCGGTTCGGCTCAAACTTTTGATTATGACCAAAACGTAGGCGCTTTATACAGTACCATCAGCTTTAATTTAGCTAAAAAACTACAGTTTAAGGGTGGAGTAAGGGCCGAATATACGGCCATCAATTTTTCTAACAGCAAGAACGATTATTTCAATCTTTTCCCAAGCGCGATATTGTCGCACCCAATCAGCCCGATGACGACATTGAAATTAAGCTATAACCTGTCTCTTATACACATCTAAAAAGGGGGGGGGGGGGGGGGGGGGGGGGGGGGGGGGGGGGGGGGGGGGGGGGG
>NZ_JAELUC010000062.1 GCF_016429155.1 Pedobacter sp. ASV12
CCCCCCCCCCCCCCCCCCCCCCCCCCCCCCCCCCCCCCCCCCCCCCCCCCTTTTAGATGTGTATAAGAGACAGAACCAATTCTTCCATCAGCAACATCAAGAAAATTGCCGATGCGCTGAAAGTTAAGATGAGCGAACTGCTAGATGTATAGCAACTCAAATAAAAAAGGCCGACATGATTGCATGCCGGCCTTTTTGTTGCTTAGAACCGCTTAGAAGTTCGGTTTCAACACATATTTGTCGTAGAACCTGAAAATGTGTTCTGCCGCATCTTCGGCCGTATCAACCAGCCTAAACAGGTTCAGGTCTTCGGCGTGGATGTTATGTTCTTTCTCAAGCATGTGGGTTTTGATCCAGTCTACCAAGCCGCCCCAATAGGCCTTGCCTACCAGCACAATCGGGAAACGTGCAATCTTGCCGGTTTGGATCAAGGTAATGGCTTCGAAAAGCTCATCCATGGTGCCCATGCCGCCTGGCAGTACCACAAAACCCTGCGAATATTTCATAAACATTACTTTCCTCACAAAGAAATAATCGAATTCGAGCAGTTTGTTATGGTCGATATACTTGTTGTGGAACTGCTCAAAGGGCAGATCGATGTTTAAGCCCACCGACTTGCCACCGTTCATATGGGCGCCCTTGTTGCCTGCTTCCATAATGCCTGGCCCACCGCCGGTAATCACGCCATAGCCACGCTCGGTAAGCAAACGGCCACACTCTACCGCAATTTGGTAGTAGGGGTTGGTTTCGGCGGTACGTGCCGAACCGAAAATACTTACGCAAGGGCCAATTTTGGCCAATTTCTCAAAGCCGTCAACAAATTCGGCCATGATTTTAAAAATCTGCCAGCTGTCGGTTACTTTTATTTCCTGCCAATCCTTATTGGCAAAAGCACTTCTTATCTTTTCTTCACTTGTCATTCTATATTCCGTATAATTTAAAACTTGGTTTGTTGATCTGTTTTCCTGCTGATCAGTAATAAGCTTACAAAGGTAATCAATCCGTTCACCAAAATCAGTTCTACGCTAAAAACGTAGCCTCCAAGAAGTTTGACCGAATATTTATCCAAGAAAAAGCAGGCGATTGGCGCCAATATACAAACAAGTGGTACCAATTTGTCGTGTAATCCACGGTTTTTAACAAAAAGGCCAAACGAGTAAAGGCCTAAAAGCGGACCATAGGTGTAAGATGCTATCTTAAAAATCAAACTCACAACAGAAGAACTGTTGAGGGCATTGATCACCAATATCACCAAAAACATGAGGATGGAAAAAGCAATGTGAACCATATGCCTTTTACGCACGGTATTTCCCTTGTCTAGGTTTTCTTTTTTGTTCATCCCTAAAAAATCAACGCAAAAAGAGGTAGTCAGTGCAGTTAAAGCACTGTCGGTGGTGGCAAATGTGGCGGCGGTTAGGCCCAGCATAAACACGATTGCCGGCAGGGTGGCCAAATGGTTCAGTGCTATTTCCGGAAAAAGCAGGTCGGTTCTTGGTTGTTGGGTAACGTGGTCGAGCGGGATGCCGATTCCGTTTTTCGTGGCAAAAATATAGAGCAAGGCGCCTACGCTTAAAAAGAAGATGTTTAAAACCACAAATATTCCGGTAAAGGTGAACATGTTCTTTTTAGCTTCGCCAATGGTTTTCATGCTCAGGTTTTTTTGCATCAGGTCTTGATCTAGCCCTGTCATGGCAATGGTCACGAAAATACCGCCGATAAACTGCTTGCTGAGGTAAAATTTATTCGTTAAAAAATCGTCGAGGAAGAAAATTTTTGAATAGCTGCTGTTTTTGATGGTCTCGAAGGCTTGCGGGATATCGAGGTTTAGGCTGCTGCATACGAAGTAAATGGTCAGGAATACAGACAATACCAAAAAGAACGTCTGTAAAGTATCCGTAATGATGATCGTCTTTAAGCCGCCTTTAAAGGTGTATGACCAAATTAATCCCAACGAAATCAACACGGTTGCCCAGAAAGGAATGCCATAGCTGTCGAAGATGAAGCGCTGCAGTACGATAACCACCAGGTACAAACGGGTTGCCGAGCCCAAAGTACGGCTGAGCAAAAAGATGGAGGCTGCGGTTTTATAACTGAAATAGCCCAATCTATGTTCAATGTAGCTATAAATTGAGGTTAAATTCATTCGGTAATAAAGAGGCAGGAGTACGGTAGCAATGATGACAAAGCCAACCGCGTTGCCCAGCACGAACTGAAAATACTGAAACTGGTTTCCACCTGGGGCGCCTACTTCGCCAGGCACCGAAATAAAGGTCACCCCAGAAAGGGCAGTGCCGATCATGCCAAAGGCTACCAGGTACCATTTCGAATTCCGGTTGGCAATAAAAAAAGAAGCATTGTCTGAGTTGTTTCTGGAAGTAAAATAGGCTACGCCGATCAGCAAGGCAAAATAACCCAATAAGAAAGATAAAAGTATCGCGGGACTCATAATTTATATTTAGCTTCTAAATGTAAGTATTTACAGGTTTAAATCAAGAAAGCGTTGGTAAATTATTGGCTCATTTGCCGATTGGTTTACTGGCTGATTGGTCTGGTTAGTTCATTTCTTAATTTGACGAGAGCTTGTTCATGTACAAGCCGCCAGTTAGCCACTATTGACTGCCGAATAACTTTTAATTAAATTTGTAAATGAATTTTTCTTCCCAACTGCTCGAAGATGCGGTAAACGAATTTGCAAAACTGCCAGGTGTAGGGCAAAAAACAGCTTTGCGTTTGGTGTTGCATCTGCTCAACAAAGAACAGGAAGAAGTATCGCATTTTGGCCGTACGCTAATTCGGCTAAAGGAAGAAATCAAACATTGTCAGGTTTGCCATAACATTTCAGACCATAACACCTGCAGCATTTGCAGTGCGCCGAAAAGAGATGCCGCCACCATTTGTGTGGTTGAAGATACCCGCGACGTGATGGCCATCGAAAACACCAATCAATATTTTGGGGTTTACCATGTGCTGGGCGGACTGATTTCGCCAATGGATGGAATTGGGCCTTCCGACCTGAATATTGACAGCCTGGTGCAACGTGTCGCTACAACACCGGTTAAAGAAGTAATTTTGGCCCTGAGTGCCAACATGGAAGGCGATACCACTTTGTTTTATCTGCATAAAAGACTGAAGGATTTTCAAATTCCGATCACCACCATTGCCCGGGGCATTGCTTTTGGTGGCGAATTGGAGTATGCCGACGAAATTACGCTTGGCCGCTCTATCCTTACCCGCGTGCCTTATGAAAATTCACTGATCAAGTAGCCGAAGATGAAAAAAATAGCTGGCATTCTCTTTCTGTTTTTAAGTTCATTTTCCGCTTTCGCACAGATCAAAATCCATTCTCATAACGACTATTTGCAAGCAGCTCCTTTTTTTAAAGCTTACCAGCAAGAAGTTTATGAAATAGAAGCAGATATTTTTCTGGTTGGCGATTCATTGGTCGTAGCTCATAGCAAGAAGGAAATAAACCCTGCCAAAACACTTGATAAACTTTATTTAAAGCCAATAGCGGCAATGTTCAAGGAAAATCATGGTTATGCCAATTCTTCTAAAAATTACACCTTCTGTTTAATGATCGATGTAAAAGAAAACTGGCAAGCAGTTTATCCTGTTTTAAAAAGAACCATAGAGCAATATGGTGCTATTTTCAATCGCAGTAAGAACAAGCATGCGGTTCAGATTGTAATCAGTGGTTCTAGACCAGCCGATTCTACTTTCCATACTTATCCCAATTGGCTGTTTTTTGATGGATTGCCAAATGTGAACTATGCAAAAGACGACCTGAAAAGGGTAACGATGATCAGCGATAATTTTGCAAACTATTCGAAATGGAGCGGAGCGGGTGTTCTGCCTGATGCAGATAAAGCCAAACTGCAGGCAACCATTCGCCAAGGTGATCAACTGAACAAACCGGTGCGTTTTTGGGGTGCCCCTGATACCGAAGCGAGCTGGTATCAATTACAAAAACTAGGAGCAACAATCATTAATACGGATAAAATAGAAGCCTGTAGGGCATATTTCAAAGAAACTAAATGAATTACAAAGATAAAACCATCATCATTACCGGCGCCTCATCGGGCATAGGCAAGGCATTAGCCGAAGAATTAGCCAAAAGAGGAGCAAATTTGGTATTGGGTGCCCGCCAGTATGTAACGCTTTGCGAAATCACTTCCGAATTGGAAAAGCAATATGGTATCAAGGCTTTGGCTGTACAGACCGATGTAAGCAAAGAAGAAGACTGTGCGCAGTTGATTAATCAAGCTGTGCTCACTTTTGGGCAGATCGATGTGCTGATCAACAATGCTGGCCTTTCGATGCGCGCCTTGTTTAAAGACCTCGACTTGTCGGTACTCAAAAACCTGATGGACGTTAACTTTTGGGGAACCGTTTATTGCACGAAATATGCTTTGCCCGAAATCCTGAAAACAAAAGGTGTGATTGTAGGCGTGTCTTCAATTGCAGGCTACAGGGGCTTGCCCGGCCGAACAGGCTATTCTTCGTCCAAATTTGCCATGAACGGCTTTATGGAATCGTTGCGCACCGAATTGCTCAAAACTGGCGTACACGTGATGGTGGCCTGTCCGGGCTTTACCACTTCAAATATTAGGGTGGCCGCCTTGTCTAAGGATGGCCAGGCGCATGGCGAAACCAGTATGGAAGAAGGCAAGATGATGACAGCCAAACAAGTGGCAAGCTGTATTAGTGATGGCATTGAACAGCGCAAGCGTACGCTGATCATGACCCGCCAAGGTAAGCTCGCCGTATGGATGAACAAGCTTTTTCCGGCATTTACCGACAAAAAAGTGTTTCAGTTGTTTGCCAAAGAGAAAAACCCCTTGATCAAGTAGGAAATCTTCACCTCAAATCCAACAAGTCAGCAATAGCGTAATTATAAACGATCAAACAATCAATAAACCATGTACTCTTGTGTTTAAAAATAGAAATCAGCTATATAATGAAGCTTAAAATTATGTTTCTCGCTTTTTTGGTACAGGCTTTCAGTGTTTCGGCACAAGTTAGGGTAGAAAAGGATATTCATTATGCAGGTACTGCAGCCCCCAGCCATTCTCTTAACATTTATTTTCAAAAAGACAGTACAAAGCAGCGCGACGTAATTGTCTTCATCCATGGGGGCTCCTGGAGCAGTGGCAAAAAAGAAACCTATTGGTGGCTGGGCCGAAATTTTGCCAAAAAAGGGGTGGTTACAGCGGTTATCAACTATCCTTTGGCCCCGGCTGCTACCTACAAAGAAATGGCACAGGCTAGTGCGCAGGCTGTAAAGTGGGTAAAAGACCACATCGCGGCCTACGGCGGAAACCCAGATCGGCTATTTTTGATGGGCCATTCGGCCGGTGGGCACCTGTGCGAACTGATCAATGCCGATCCTCGGTATTTTGAAGATCTCGGCATCAAAAACCCGATCAAAGGCGTTGTGCTTGATGATCCATTTGGCCTCGATATGGAAGAATACCTTGCCAATGCCGAAAAAGACCATTATTACGAAGATTTTATCAGGACTTTTAGTACAGACAGCAAAGTATGGCAGGCGGGTTCGCCCTTGTTCTATGTAAAGAACAGCAACAATCCGCACCTGATCTTGTATGGCACCAAAACCTATGAGGCCATCAAAATCCAATCCGAAAGAATGAATAAATTGTTGCTTGCCCAACATGTACCGGCTACCTTAAAAGTAATCGAAGGCAAAAAGCATGTAGGCATGATTAGCCAAATGATTTTCGGAAGCAATCAGCTGTACAAATTTATTTTAGACTTTTTTAAAGAAGTGAAATAGGTTTAGCTACTCGCTCAGTATTTCTACCAATTTGATAGAGCCGTTGTCATTTAAAATGAATTTGCCGCTTAGTTTTTTGGCGTTCGATTGTAAAGCCTGTTCAAACTCGCCGCACAAATTGCCACAATCTATATTTACCTTGTTCAGGATGTTGTAACCTGTATTCGAATTGCCGTTTACGCATTTTACATTCCCCAGCTTCAGGTCAAGGTCAAACGAATCGTCAGATTTGGCTTTTGTTTTCGAAAGCACCTGTCTTAGCTGAAAAGTATGTTGATAGCCATCGCCTTTTGGCGATTTTACCTCGGCATCGGTAACCAAAAGGTCGTAAATGAAACCTTCTTGATAGTCAAAGCCAACAATAGCCTCATTTAAAGGCCTCCATTTGTCGCCTCCAATTTCATCGCCTTGTTGTACTGAAAATACCAATGTAGGGTATGGGGCAATGGTTGTTTGCTTAAATTGGTTGATGCGAAATTGGATCGGTTGCTCTTTTTTTTCGCAGGAAGCGAATAGCGCAGCAAAACAGGCTAAAAGAATAAAGAGGCTTTGGAGCTTAGTAGGTTTCATTTAGTTAGTTGTGTTAACCAAAAATAAGCGAATTTTTGATCAAAGCAACTAAGTGCTTAGTGAATTTTTAAATTTATTCAGTAAATAATTTATTTATTCTATGCAAGATTAGTTTTATGTGGATGTCACCATTTCTATATCGCTTAGTTTCGAAAGGTCTATGGTGGTAAGGCCGGTGTTGTCGTGGTAAAAAGCAGGTGCAAATCTGGCATTGTAAATAATGTTTTCGTCTAGATAGGAGGCGCGGCTATGTACGGTCTGCGAAAAAGTATCGTCAAAAGCCTGGAGCAATACGATGAATTCTACTTCGGCATCGATCAGTTCTTCTTTCGTTTTGCCCAAAAGCGGACTGTGTTCGTTGATCGGGTGAACTATGGTCCAGCTGAGGCTCAAAAGCCCAATTTTGCTTCTTTCGAGTTCGAGGGGCAGAAACCTGCGCACTTTTTGGCCGTCAACGATCTCATTATAGGTGAAAACCAGATTTACCGACATTTCAATCAGCTGACTATTGCGAAAATTGGCCAGTTTGAACATCAGGGCCGTTGCGTTTTTGTAAGGCGCAACTACCATGTTTTTGCTGTACAATATTTTCGCATTTGGCTTCGAAAAGCGTCCGTAGAGCAAGCCCGTGGCCAAAGCAAAAGCCAATAAGCCCAGCATTGACTCGAAGGCGGCAATGCAACTGGTTATAAATCCGCTCGGACTGATATGGCCATAGCCTACGGTAGAAATAGTTTGCGCAGAAAAGAAAAAGGCATCAAAAAAATGATCGCGGGCAGTAATCCCATCAGTGCCTTTCAGGTTTTCGATGCCCACGCCAACATACACAAAGGCAAACAAAATATTGACAATGAGCCAGGCGATGACAATGATGGTCAGGAATTTGCCCCACGACATGGAAATGAGCCAGTTGTAGGTGTCGGAGCTGCGAAAAAAGGGGAGGCCTGTGCGTTTGATGTTCGAACTGCCGTTGGCATTCATCATGCGTTGGTCTTTGCCCATGGGCCTGTTGCCAAAGCCCAGATCATCTTCATGGTGTAATTTTCGTTTGATAAAAGACATAATTCCTAATAATTTTAAAGAAAGATTTTGCAAATAATAAAAACTATTCCATCTTTGCTACAGAATGATTCAAGTAAGCGTAAATAAAAATTGGTGGTGGCATAACGCAATAGCGTGATGTGACCTTTTTTTGTACGTTTATTTTTTTAAAAATATATAGAAGGTTGCTCATAAGGCAGCCTTTTTTGTTTGATACCCATGAAGAAAATACTTAATCACTTATTTGAAAACAAGACCTTTAGCCGTGAAGAAGCTAGAAAAATACTCACTTCCATTGCTTTGGGCGAGTTCAACAGCTCGCAGATCGCCGCTTTTATTACGGCTTACTGTATGCGTAACATTACCGTAGAAGAACTGCAGGGTTTTAGGGATTCGATGCTCGATTTGTGCCTGAAGATAGACTTCTCGAACTTTGAACTGGTAGACCTTTGCGGTACTGGGGGTGATGGAAAAGACACCTTTAACATTTCTACACTGGCTTCGTTTGTGGTAGCTGGCGCTGGGCACCAGGTGGCCAAACATGGCAATTATGGGGTGTCTTCTGGCTGTGGTTCTTCTAACGTCATGGAATATTTGGGCTACAGCTTTACCAACGATGAAGCTAGCCTGAAAAGGAGCTTAGACAGGGCAGGCATCTGCTTTTTGCATGCGCCCTTGTTTAATCCGGCCATGAAAACCGTGGCCCCGATACGCAAGGAACTGGGCGTGAAAACGTTTTTTAACATGTTGGGACCCATGGTTAACCCGGTCCAGCCCCAAAATCAGATTGTTGGTGTTTTTAGCCTCGAACTGGCCCGTTTGTATGCCTACCTGTACCAACAAACCGATAAGAACTATACCATTATCCATGCGGTTGATGGTTTTGACGAGGTTTCGATGACCTGCGATTTCAAGACATTCAGCAAAAAGGGCGAGGTATTGACCCAAATCAGCGATTTAGGCTTTGAAGAGATTGGCGAGCAGGAAATCAAGGGTGGGGATACGGTAGAATCGTCGGCCAGGATTTTTATGGATATTTTAAATGGCAAAGGTACCGATGCGCAAACCAACGTGGTGCTGTGCAATGCGGCCCTGGCTATCCAAACCATAAAACAAGGCAGTTCTTTTGCCGATTGCTATTATGAAGCAGAAGAATCATTGTTGGCCAAAAAAGCCTTGCATAGTTTTAAACAGTTGCTCAATTAAGCCATGGAATCGAAACTTAAGATATGTGGCCTGCGTGAAGCCGCCAATATTGCGGCGGTGGCCGAATTGCAACCCGATTATATGGGATTTATTTTTTATCCTCAATCGCCACGTTGCATTAGCGAGGTCTCGGCCGAATTGATTAAATATGTGCCGTCAAGCATTAAAACCACAGGTGTTTTTGTAAATGAAGAATTGAAAAAGGTTGTTGCGGATGTAATCAGGTATAATTTAAAAGCCGTTCAGCTGCATGGGCACGAAGATGTGGCTTATTGCCATGCGCTAGCCGCAACAGGTGCAACAATCATCAAGGCCTTTGGCATTGGCGAGGATTTTGATTTCGAACAGCTCAAAGCGTATGAACCAGTGGTCGATTATTTCCTTTTCGATACACAAACTCCAGTTCATGGGGGCTCGGGAAAGGTGTTCGATTGGACTTTGCTGGCCAAATATACTTTAGACAAACGCTATTTTTTAAGTGGTGGCATTGGGTTGCAACAGGTTGAAACCTTGAAACAGTTGAACGATCCGCGCTTGTATGCCATCGACGTAAACAGCAAGTTTGAACAGGCACCTGGCTTGAAAGACGTTGCCCAACTGAAAGAATTTATAACATTAATGCGTAACTAACGTTCCCACTTGGTTTTAGCGGGAGGAGAAAAAATATGATGAACTATTTTGTAGACGAAAGAGGCTATTACGGCGATTTTGGTGGAGCTTACATCCCCGAAATGCTTTATCCCAATGTGGAAGAGCTGAGACAGGAATACCTCAAGATTTTAAACGAAGAAAGTTTTCAGCAAGAATTTAGGGCCTTGCTCAAAGACTATGTAGGTCGGCCATCACCTTTGTACCTGGCCAATCGCCTTTCGCAAAAGTATGGCGCCAATATCTTTCTTAAACGCGAGGACTTGAACCATACCGGTGCGCATAAAATCAACAATACCATCGGGCAGATTTTACTGGCCGAGCGTTTGGGCAAAAAACGGATCATTGCCGAAACCGGGGCCGGACAACATGGCGTAGCTACTGCAACGGTGTGTGCCTTACGTGGCTTGGAATGTGTGGTTTACATGGGCGAGGTGGATATCCAACGCCAGGCACCCAATGTTGCCCGTATGAAAATGCTGGGCGCTAAGGTTGTTCCGGCTACCTCGGGCAGCAAAACGTTAAAAGATGCCACCAATGAAGCCATGCGCGATTGGATCAACAACCCGGTTGATACACATTATATCATCGGTTCGGTGGTTGGTCCGCATCCCTATCCCGATATGGTAGCCACTTTCCAATCGGTTATTTCTGAAGAAACCAAAAAGCAATTATTAGAGCAGACCGGCAGCGACTTGCCAGCTTATGTGTTGGCCTGTGTAGGTGGCGGTAGCAATGCCATGGGTATGTTTTACCACTTCATTAACGATGAAAGCGTAAAACTGATTGCCGTAGAGGCTGCAGGCAAAGGGGTTGATAGTGGATTTTCTGCTGCAACAACTTACCTGGGCAAAGAAGGCGTATTGCATGGCAGCCGGAGCATTTTGATGCAAACACTCGATGGACAAGTGGTAGAGCCACATTCGGTTTCTGCCGGATTGGATTATCCCGGCATTGGCCCCCAGCATGCACATTTGTTTAAAACTGGTCGCGGGCAATATGTTTCCATTACCGACGATGAATCGTTGCAGGCAGGCTTGTTGCTTACCCAATTGGAAGGTATTATTCCGGCCATAGAAAGTGCCCATGCCTTGGCTTATTTAGAAAAGATGCAGTTTAAGGGAGGCGAAAACGTAGTGGTTTGCCTTTCGGGCCGTGGCGACAAGGATATGGAAACTTATATGAAATATTTTAACCTTTAAAGAAGATTTTAGGCCTGAGGTAAGAGAAGTTAGCCAAATGTTCTCTCATATCTCACATCTCATATCTCACATCTCAACAAATGAATCGCTTACAACAACTTTTCCAGCATAAAAAGAAAGACATTCTTTCGATTTATTATACCGCGGGCTACCCGGCTTTAGACAGCACTTTGAAAATTGCACAGGCATTGCAGGAAGCCGGTGCCGATTTTTTAGAGATAGGTTTTCCTTATTCGGATCCTGTAGCCGATGGTCCGGTAATTCAGGCCAGCAGCAAACAAGCCTTGGATCAGGGCATGACCTTGCACTTGCTTTTTGAGCAGTTGAAAGACCTGCGTAAAACCGTTACCATTCCTATTCTATTGATGGGTTATGTTAATCCGGTATTGCAATTTGGCGTGGCCAATTTTTGCAAGGCCTGCGCCGAAGTAGGGGTTGATGGCTGTATCATTCCTGATTTGCCGATGTATGAATATGAAGAACTGTACAAAGACGAATTTGAGAAAAACGGACTGAGCAATATCTTTTTGGTAACGCCACAAACTTCTGAAGAACGCATCCGCAAGATTGATGGCTTGAGCAATGCCTTTATCTACCTGCTGTCTTCATCGGCCACCACAGGTAAAAACCTCGATGTCTCAACCAGTGCAACCACTTATTTTTCGCGTATTAAAGCCATGGAGCTTAAAAATCCATTGATGATCGGTTTTGGTATTTCCGATAGAAAAACCTTCGATTCGGCCAATGAATATGCCAGCGGAGCTATTATCGGCAGTGCCTTTGTCAAATGCTTGGCCAAAGGTGATGTACAAATGCAGGTGAAAGATTTTATGAAGGAGTTTAGGCCTTAAATCTAATTTGCCCGCTGGAATGGCGCCTGTAAGTGGGGTGGTTTATGTGATGGCGGCGTACTTCACCTTCCGTTGGGTTTAGCTTAGGTCTTGTTGGTGAGGAACACCAACAAGTGCGAACATCAAAGAATTATGCCATCGTTGGTGTTCTTCACCAACGATTAAATTAACATGAGGTTTATTCGTGGGCATACAACAAGTGCGAAAATGCAACCTGGATTTCAGATCCAAAGTCATTGGGGTGGAAGAACCATCTTCTGATCAATATGTCATTGAGGCTTTGATGCTATGGTTGGTGTTTTTTATCAACGATCACGCAACAAAACTACCTTAGCCCAATAAAGATATCTACTTCGGCATCCAGGGGATTTTGTGCCTTTTCGCCATATACTTCAAAATCGGTTTGAAATGCCCTCGGCAGATCCGAATTCCAAATTTCTGTCCAGGCATTAAATACAGCTCCCTGATGCAGACTGCCTTTGGCTACATATTTGGTGTAATTGGCTTCATTTATACTTTTGCCAACGAGTCCGGCAGGAATATGATCAAGATTGCTTACCTGATAACCCAACAAAGTAGTATAGGGACGCGTGTGGTCCATTTCATAATCTGTATAAAGACAATAAATGTCATGGCTGATTTTGTTTGGAATCTGATCGCCAATGCTTTCGCTTAGAAACTGATGCCAAAGGGCTGGGATATCTTGTGCTGATTTGCCGTTTTCATTGGTCGTTCTTACGCTAATGCCTATCACGTAAAAGGGTTTGATTGTTTGAGTGCTCATGGGAATTTGATTTTGTTGAGCTCAAAAATAAAACCGCCGAATGACAACCCTATGTCAGGGCTGCTTCGAAATTTTGTCTGCAAATTTCAACATATTCTTCCAAGGTCAGCTGATGCGGCTCAAAGGTTTCTGAAAGCACCTCCAAGTTAGACATTCTGTCCATGCGAAAAGCACGATAATCTTTTCTTAACCTGCACCACGCAATCAGCAACCAATTTTCTTGGGTACTGTTATAGATGGCAAATGGTTCTACTACTCTTTGTGTAGTTTGTTTTCCTTCAACTGTGCAGTAATTGAGCTGGATGGGCTTAAAATTGGTCAATGCCAGCTGGATGCACGACAAGTAATTGCTAGTATGGTTGCTTTCGTCGTGATGGGCGAAAATGGTGCGCTCGGCCAACAGGTTAGCTTTGTCTTTGGTATTATAGCGTAAAACCGATTTGATTTTGTTGATGGCTTCGATGTACTCGCGGACAAATGAAGAATCCTTGTTTTGGCGGATCAGCTGTTCGGCAGTCACCAAAGCGTTGGCTTCGCTTTCGGTAAGCATAATGGGTGGCACGCGATAGCCTTCCATGATAGCGTAGCCTTTGCCCGGATCAGTTAAAATAGGGACGCCCGATTCTTCCAATGCCCTGATATCGCGATAGATGGTACGTATGCTTACCTCGAATTTTTCGGCCAATTCGGTAGCTGTTAGCAGTCTTTTGGTCTGCAATTGCGTTAAAATGGCTGTTAAGCGAGGCAGGCGTTTGGGGTTGCTGGACATGGCTATCGATTTTACGCGAGGCACTGCAAATATAAGCTATTATGGCAAAAAGCAGCATCGCCTTGCGCATAAATGCTCATCGTTTAATGGGTTCTTTGAATGGTAGAGAGCAATTCGTTGGTGGATTTGATCCGTGCCTTGATTTCGTCATCATAGTCGTGGGTGCCTTCGTCTATCGCTTTGTACATGAGTTCGTAGGTTTTGATGTTTTCCTCACAATAATGCCTAAGTACCTTGTTGCGTTTGGCGAATAAGGGATGAATGCCTTGCTTGTCCAGTTCGTCTAAGATTTCAATGCCGCGTTTCCAATAATAGATGCCTACGTCTTTGATGTCTGATAGCGATTTTTCCCGGCCTGCAGCTGTTGTATCTATAGGGAAGATATTTAAAGCCAGACTTTCTACCGAATGGAAATCGATCATCAGCTTATCGTAGGCCACCTGATCAAAATCGGGGTCGATTGAGGGATTGTTAGCCTTGGCTAAGACTGGTGGCTGCATCACAATTTGAACTTCGTTAGCCTTTAGCTGGTCGTAAGCGACGCCCGAACAAACCAATACAAGCAGGGTAAGCAAACCGATCGAAAAATATTCAATGGCAGGTTCTTGTGCTCTTTTCAAGCTGGGCACAAAGGCAAAGCCGATCACGAATCCCGAAAGGAGACCGCCGATGTGGGCAGCACTATCGATATTGCCTTTCAAACCATAAACCAGGTTATAGGCCACAAAAATACCCATACTGATCAGCAAGGCTTTGCGTGCTTTTTGTTCTACCAAACTGGTGCAAAGCAAGGCCAACAACACTCCATACAGACCGAAAATCGCACCCGAGGCACCGGCGCTTATGGTAAGGTTGTGCCAGCTTAAGCTGGTGATGCTGGCCAAAATGCCAGTTAACAGATAAGCCACAAGAAATCTCGATCTGTCCAGCATAGGCTCTAAAAAAATAGAAACATACACCAGCGCAAACATATTGAACAGCAAATGGATAATGCCAATGTGTAGGAAACAGTTGCTGAGCAACCGCCACCATTGGCCATTTAAAGTTGCCGGACGGAAATTGGCACCCCATTGCAGCAGAATTTCGGCCGAAGGATTAAGGAGGTTGGCGCCGTTAATGGCCATCAGCACAAAAACCGCTACATTGAGCCAAATAAGAATTGGTGTAATGAAAAAGCCTTGCCGAGGCATAAAAAACTTGAAAAAATCGACAAAATCTTCCCTGGCTGTTGATGGTGGCAGTTTCAGAAAATCGTCTTCTTCCGGCGCTAGCCCAGGCCGCAAAGCTTCAAACTTTTGTTGCAGTTCTTCGGCAGTAAATTGCTGTTTAGCGTCGTCAAGCGCCAGGATAAAAGCAACAACATTCTTTTTGTTTTTTCCGAAATCAAAGGTTTCAGAGCCCAGAGAACTGCTGGTTAATGTGGCCGTTCCATTTTGGATCAATAACTTGATTTCGAAATTGCTTTTAAAGAAACCTCTGCTGGTATGGGCAATAAAGCCGGTTTCGCTTATAAACATCAGGTTGAGACCTTGCGTTTTTGCCGCTTCTACGGCCAGGGCTAAAAATTGTTGGGCGTTGAGAGGCGAAAGCTGCAGTTCTTCCGTGTGCTTGGGGGTAAATCCAAATGCCATGAGTTGCGTAATTTAGGAATAGATGATTGGTTTAAGGTTTAACGGCCACAAAAATCTCGACCTGGGCATTGCTCCAGTCTTTGCTTTGCTCGCCATAGCTTTCAAAATCGTACGTATAGGCGCGGTTAAGGCTGCTTTTCCAAATAGCAGTCCAGGCATCGGTCATGCAATTGGGCATTTGGCCCTGCGCATGGTATTTTACATAGTTGCCAGTGGCAATTTGCAAACTGCTTAATCCGGCAGGCACTGGTGTAGTTGCAGGTACTTTGCACCCGATAAAATAGGAAAAGGGCTGGGTGTGGTCGCCTTCATAATCAAAATAAACGGCATAGATCTCGTCGCCTATCTTTTCGGGTAAGCGTCCGGCTATATTTTCGGTTTCGAATTTTTGCCATAAGTGGCCGCAATCAATAGCCGATTGCCCATTTTGGTTAGTGGTTGGGTGCGCAAGCTGCAAACCGATTAAGCGAAAGCCCGTGATGAAATTGTTGGTCATTTGGTTCGAGTTCTGATGCTTTTTAAGTAAATAAAGCCCGCTATTCCTGCCAAAACAGAAGCGCAAAGGATAGAAAATTTGGCTTCAACTACAAATAATGGATTTTTAAACGAAAGCAGGGCGATAAAAATAGACATGGTAAATCCGATGCCAGCCAACATGCCTACACCAACAATGTGCTTCCAATTAGCGCCTGAAGGCAGTTTGGCCAGTTTCATTTTCACGGCCAGCCAAGAGAAAAAGCTGATGCCTATGGTTTTGCCTACAAACAATCCGGTTATAATACCCAATCCCAAGGGAGAAACCAGGCCATCGATCATTTCCTTTTGAAAGGTGATGTTGGTATTGGCCAAGGCGAAAATAGGCATGATGAGGTAATTGACCGGAATGGTGAGGCTGTGTTCCAGTTTTTCGAGTGGCGATTCGACGGCCGTGTTGTTGGTTGGGATGGTAAATGCCAGCAAAACACCCGCAATAGTGGCATGGATGCCCGAATGATGGACAAAATACCAAAGAAATACGCCCGGTACAAGGTAAAAGAACAGGCGTTTTACCTTGAAATAATTGAGCAATAAAAGGAAAGCAAAAATACCACCGGCAAGCAGCAGCTCGGTCCAGTGGATCTGTTCGGTATAAAAAACGGCAATCACCAAAATGGCACCAAGGTCGTCGGCAATGGCCAAGGCCGCCAGGAATATTTTAAGCGAAGGAGGCACGTTTTTGCCCAGCATGGCAATGATGGCCAAGGCAAAGGCAATATCGGTAGCCATCGGGATGCCCCATCCCGAAACTGTTTCCGTACTTTGGTTAAAGAGGAAATAAATGAGTGCCGGAACAATCATGCCACCCAAGGCAGCCAGCACCGGCAGCGATGCTTTTTTGACGTTGGAGAGCTCGCCTTCCAAGAGTTCGCGCTTGATTTCCAAGCCAACCAGCAAGAAGAAGATGGCCATCAATCCATCGTTTATCCAAGCCGAAATGCTGTAGCTTATGGATAGGGAGTCGGTTTGGAAACCAAAATCCCTGGCCAAAAAACCAGCGAAACTGATGGCTTGGCTCGAATTGGCAATGCACAAAGAGACGATTACACAAACCAATAAAAGTATGCCACCCACTTTTCCCGATTGAAAGAATTCTTTAAAAATGTTGAGATTGATCTTTTTGGCCATGCCCTAAAAATAAAAAAAAGAAAGCGTTTTTGGTACATCAGCCATCGGTTTTCGCTACAAGGTTTTAAGCGTGTCGTTTACGTTGTTTATGGCCTTGATGGCTAAGGTTTTACCCAAATTTGATGTTATTGGCCTCATTTTTACTTCTTTTGTGATTAATCAGGCATAAAAAAACCGCTCCAAAAAGAAGCGGTTTTGAAAGGTTGGGTAGTTGTTTATTTAAACAAGCTTGCCCTTAGGCTGATTTCGAAAGTACCATTGGCCGAACCTTGCAAGGCCGAAGTTTCGGTGGTGTAAAAGCCCATGATAGCCAGAGAATTTTTGTAATTGATGCCTGCGCCAAATGAAGCACTCTTGGTGGTATGGTACATGCCCATGATGAATATTTTCTCGGCAAAAATGAAATTGGCTCCGGCATCCACAATGTTTTCGTAGCCTTTTATGCCTCTAAAGGCCACTTTAGGTTCGATTTCGAGCGCATTAACCCCCGCTCCGGTACCGAATTTATAGCTGGCGGCCGCATAAAACTGCGAACGGTCTACATTGTTATTGTCTTCTTGCTTAATCAGGCTCCTGATGTTGGGCAAGGCGGCCTCGATGTTCAGCTTGTTGCTGGTGTAGGCTATCCCAAAATCGCCATCAAACAGCGCGCCTTTGTTGTTGAACTGGGCAATAGACATATCGGTAGGATCGCCGTTTACCTCGCTGTAGTCAATACGCTCGTTCATAATGCCCACCGATGCACCAAAATTAAGTTTTTGGTTATTATCGTTCAAGGGCAGGTGATAGGCGTAGGTGGCTACGGCTTTGGTGCGTTGCAGCGAGCCTGCCTTTTCGTTAAATACGTTGAGACCCAAACCTACCTTGTTCATTTTATAATCGGCGGTAATGGATTGCGTACTTGGCGACCCTGGAATGTTGCTCCATTGTTTGCGGTAATTCAGGTTTACGTTTAAACCATCCATTGTTCCCGCAAAAGCCGGATTAGCCTGGTATTGGTTTAAAAAGTATTGTGAGGTTAACGGATTGAGCTGTGCCTGGGCGGTTGTGCTCCCCAGCATGCTCACTGCCGAAGTAAGCAATAACAGTCCAATTGCATTGCTCAAAAATTGATATTTTTTAAAATTGATCTTCATTGGAGTGTTGCGTTTTAGTTTCTAACAATAGTGATGTAGCCTTTAAATGGAGCGATGTTGGTTCCAAACTCGAGGATGTAGTAGTACGTGTCTGAAGCCAATGGCGTACCGTTGTAAGTGCCATCCCATTCGTTGGCATAACCTTTTTTGGTGTATACTTTTCGGCCAGATCGGTCGAAAATGGTCAGGGTATTGTTCGGATAATAATCGATGTTCTGGATCACGAACTTATCGTTTTTGCCATCACCGTTAGGGCTCATGATGTTGAGGGCTTTTACCTGATAATCGTCTTGTACCTGAATGGTAATGCTCTGCGTAGTGGTACAGCCCGAAGCATTGGTTCCGGTAACGGTGTAGGTAGTGGTTTGTTTTGGCCTGATGGTTAAATTGGCACTTCCTTGTCCGGCGATTACATCTGTTTGTGGCGACCAGGTATAGGTATTTGCGCCGCTGGCCGAAAGTACGATAGCGGTACCTTTAGAAATTACTGCCGATGAAGTATTGCTCGTGATAACCAGAGCAGGCAAAGCATTGATGATTACGGTAGCTGTTCCGCTTTGCGCCTGATTGGCATAGGCATCGGCTACACTAACCAAAGTATAGACGAATGTCCCTGCAGTATTGGTGGGCACGTTTAAAGTTGCAGTAGTGTTATTACTGGTAATGGTTCTGTTTGCGCCACCGTTAACAGTATAGGTAAAGGTGTAAGGCGCAGTTCCGGCCGCACTAGTAAAAGTAACCACAGGAGAGGCGCCATTCAAGCAAACCTGTCCATTTCCGGCTATGGTAGCAGTTGGCAACGGACGTACAATTACAGTTGCTGTTCCGGTTTGTGCCTGTCCACAGTTGGCATCGCTTACATTAACCAAATTATAGGCAAATGTACCTGCTGCATTTGTCGTGACAGCTACGGTTACGCTATTGCCACTGGTCGTAGTTACGGTTTTGTTGGTGCCACCGTTAATGTTGTAAGTAAAGGTATATGGTGCGGTTCCATTGGCGCCGGTAAAGGTAATTACTGGTGCCGTTGCATTCACGGTAACTGCTGTTGTACCCGAAATGCTCGCGGTAGCCAAGGTGCGAACGGTAACTGTTGCCGTACCGGTTTGCGCCTGACTGGCATTGGCATCGGCAATACTTACCAAATTGTAGGCAAATGTACCGGTGGCTGTGGTTGGTGCAGCTACGGTTACGCTATTGCCGCTGGTGGTAGTTACGGTTTTGTTGGTACCTCCGTTAATATTGTAGGTAAAGGTAAAAGGAGCTATGCCTACAGTAGCTGTAAACGTAACGTTAGGTGCCGTTGCATTTTGACAAACGGCGGTAGTACCGCTGATATTGCCAACAGGCAATGGATTAACCACAATTGTTGCGGTTCCTGTTTGCGCCTGACTGCAATTGGCATCACTTACACTAACCAGGTTATAGTTAAAGGTACCCGCAACCGCAGTAGACGCATTAAGTGTTACGCTGTTGCCACTGGTTGTGGTAATGGTTTGGTTGGTACCGCCATTTAGGTTATAGGTAAAAGTATAAGGGGCGGTTCCGTTGGCTCCGGTAAAAGTAATTACTGGTGCCGTTGCATTAACCACAGTTGTGGCAGTACCCGCAATAGTGGCGGTAGCCAAGCTGTTTACAGTCAATTTAAAGGTTCTGCTGACATTGTCAACGCCACCAAAATCGGTGCCGCCGTTATCCATTACCTTAACGGTGATGTTAGCTGTGCCACTTACATTATTTTTAAGATGGTAGGTTACCGTGCCTTTGTCGGCGCTGGTTGTTTGTGCACTTAAAACATCAAATAAGTTAGCATTGTCTGTAGTGACAGCTAAAGTAGTGGTCTGACTGGTTTCTGGGCCTGCCGAAATACCGGTTAAAGCAACGGTTTGGTTGCTCTGACTGTAGCAAATGGTTTGATCTGTAATGGTATTCAATGTTGGTGCGCCATTGCCAAACAAATACCTCGACTTGATAGGGTAGTGGTCGGTGGTGGTGTTGGCATAATTGGTGACCAGGTTTTTAGCACCATCTATAACTTCGGCTGTGCCTGGAATATAATTGACATTGAGCGCTTTGGTAATGATAACGTTATCGATAACCGTAGGGAAACCCGCTGTCGATTGTTTTCCGGCTAAGCTTAAAGGCAGGGTGATGGGGAAATAATTGGCCACATCGTTAGTAAAATCCGAATAAGAGGTGCCTGTTCCGGCCGGCATTGGCGCAATGGTTTTGTCAGCATCCAATACATCGTTAAAATCGCCCAAAATCAGCACTTTTTTGCCGGCAAGGTTGGCATCTAGCCAGGTTTTGAACTGCAGGTTGCCCCCTTTTCGTCGGTTGTAGGCATCAATCTGGTCGGCTGTTGTACCTGTATTGGCCTTGGCGTGGATTTCGATAAAGGTTACGGTATCTTTTTTGCCGTTAATGGTTACCTCGGCTTCCATGGCAAATGGGAAACGGCCTGACGACCAGTTTTTGTATGGCGTACCGTCTACGCTGGTTGATGGTACAGCAGGATTATAGGTGTCTTGCAATACGCCATAAGTCCTCAATGGCTTAATGATATCGGTACGGTACATGAAGGCCAGTTTCTGAGCCAAAGTGTAATCTGGATCAGATTTGTTGTCGGCATAAGAACCGAACTCGCTAAAAATTACGCCATAACCAGCAGGTAATACCTTGGTTCTGAAAAGCGCGGTATCAACCACTTCGGCGAAGCCATAAATATCGGCACCAAGGCTGTTCACAACGGTTCTCACGTTAGTGGCTTGGAGCTGGTCGTCGTTTGGTGCCTGGGCCGGACTGCCAAACCACTCGATGTTCCAGTTTACCACCTCCAAAGTATTGGCTATATCGAAAGTGTTGCCCGATAAGGCTACCGATTTATTCGCACTGCCCGGTGTAGCTATGGTTACATTGCCATTGTAGGTGGTGTTAACTGCTGTTGGCGAAAATTTGGCATAAACGGTTTGTGAAGTATTGTTAATGCTTGCCTGGGTATATGTTAGCGTTGAACCAAAAGTGCCACCGCTGGTTTTAGAAATAGTGAAATTGGCAGGAGCAGTTAAGGTTACATCGCCGGTTAGGTTGCCCGCAGAAAAGCCAAATGTACTTTCGGCCGAAGTTGTGCCTGCCGCTTGGAAACCAAAACTTAAACTTGATGGCGACACCGTAATGTCAACAGGTGGCGGTGTAGCCGAATTGTTTACGGCGAAATCGTCAACTGTCCACCTGCTGGCCGATGAAGTGGTAGAAGTATAAACAAAAGCCACATAAACTGGTGCAGCCTTGTAAGGCGTTAAGTCAATAAAGTCTGATTTGGTCCAGGTGTCTGTAGCGGTTTCAGGAAACTTTCCATCTAGATCAACCCATGTGGCTGCGCTTGGATTGCCACTACCTGTGTAATTGGTCGATATTTTGAGTTTCAATTTATCGCCGGCAAATGCAGAACGGGTCCAGAACGATAATACTGCATAGTTCATGGCCGATAAATTCAAAGCTGGAGAAATCAGCCAATCCTCATTTTGGATATTGCCTCCGGCATAACCGTTTATTTGCAATGCATTGCCTGTACTGGCTTTTCCGGTTGCATCGCTCGGGTCATGACCAAAAGTAGTTACGCAGCCCCAGGTTTGGGCACCGGCAACGCTATATTGATAAAAACCATCTGAAAGGGCCGAACTGCCAGCTGTAGTGCAGTTTTCGAAGTTGAATACGGTTTGGTTCGGATCAACACCAGCACCACTAAGAGCCAGGTTAACCGTCGTGGCTCCAGCGCTGCTGTGAGCCAACTGAACCGCGGCATTGCCAATAGCAGTTGGGCTAAATTTTACATACAGGGTTTGACCAGCCATGGCTTCTGCCGCTGTAAAACTTGTCGAATTAGAAAAAATAGCATTGTCTTTCGAAATGCTGAAAGGTGCGTTAACCGATATACTTACATTATTGGTCAGGTTAGCCCCAGCTAGCGTATAGGTTTTGGCTGTTGAAACCGTATTAATGGCCTGGCTGCCAAAGGCCAAACTGGTTGGCGTAACACTAATGCTGGCCGCAGAGCTGGAAACAGGTTCTGTGACGGTAGAGTTTTGGGGATTTGGCGTACTTACTACAAAATCGATGCTGTTATCATCGCTATCAAAACCATTGCCCGCAAATTCGTCTGTACCTCCAATAGCCATGGTAGCTGCTGTTGATGCGGCGTTGGCCTTGCGCTCTGCCGATGTAGAGTTGGTGGTTGCTGGCGCCGGACCACTGCCTTCGTAGCCATTTGCAGTGCCATAACCAACCAAGTCTACAATGTTGGTACCGGTTGGATTAGCTCCGGTAAGGGCAGTAGTACTGTTGCTCAATGCCACTTTTCCTGCTGTTCCTGAAAGATTTAAACTGCCTGTTGCATCAGGTGTAGGCAAATTTTGGGTACCTCCAGCACCTGCTGCACCTTGAACTAAGTAAAAGCCTTTGGCTTTAATGGTGCCAGACAAGGCAGTAGTTGACCAATTGCCTGTACCCGTAGCACTGGCATATTGGACCGACCAGCCCGTTAAGCTAATATCGGCATTGGTTGGGTTGTATAATTCGATAAAGTCGTTTTTATAGGTTGCGCCACTGTTGCCCCCGCCTCCATATACTTCGCTAATGACCACGTGGTTGGCGCCTGTAGGCTCCATAACCGTCGAGTTTTGAGGGTTAGGTGTTTGCGCTACAAAATCGGTATTGTTGTTGTCGGTATCGTAACCGTTGCCGGCAAACTCTTCCGTGCCTCCTGCAGCTAACGTAGTGGCCGTACTGGTAGCGGTTGCCTTTCTTTCAATGGATGTGGTGTTCGTGGTGGCTGGAGTAGGGCCAGTGCCTTCAAAGCCATTGGCTGTGCCAAAACCTACCAAATCGATAATTTGCGAACCCGTAGGCTTGATGCCGGTTTGAATAGCGGTTGTATTGGCTAATAAAACCTTACCTGCTGTACCCGAAAGGGCTAAAGTTCCAACCGCATCGGGGGTAGGTAGGTTAGTTGTTCCTCCGGCTCCGGCTGCCTGTTGGATCAAATAGAAACTTTTGGCCGGAATGCTGCCACTTAGTGGTGTGGCTTGCCAATTACCCGTACCTGTAGCACTGGCATATTGTACCGACCAGCCCGTTAAATCAACCGCTGCATTGCCCGGATTGTATAATTCGATAAAGTCATTTTTATAGGTGGCGCCACTATTGCCACCGCCGCCATACACCTCGCTAATCACCACATGGGCCTGAGGAGCTGGAGGTGTAACACCTGTGCCCGAAAGCGCTAATGTAGCGCTATTGGCATTTGTACTTACATTAAGCACATTATCTGTAGAAGTTACAGCGCTTGTCGGACTGAAACGTACATAAACAGTCGGGCTACTACCAACTTCTGTTGTAGTATAAGTAATTGATTGGCTAAAAGTGGTGTTGTCTTTCGAAACAGAAAAAGGAGCGGAGGTACTTACTGTTACGTCATTGCTTAATCCAGTGCCACTTAATATATAGCTTTGTGATGCCGAATTGGTACCGGTATTTTGGTTGCCAAAGTCGAGCGATGCCTTGCTGGCATTTACGGTACCACTGATGCCAGTACCGCTTACGCTTACGCTCACATCTGCAGCTCCTGTACTTGAGTTCACTACGGTTCCGTTGGCTGGTCCACCGGCAGTAGGGCTAAATCGTACGTAGACCGTTGGAGAGGCTGCCGCTTCAACAGCCGTATAGCTAATAGAAGAACTGAATGTTGTGCCATCTTTCGAAACGGCAAAAGGAGCAACTGTAGTAACGCTAACGGCCGCTGTTAAATTGTTGCCATTTAATACATAGGTTTGTGCAGTGGTTGTGGAGCCTGTATTTAAGCTGCCAAAAGCCAAAGCGGTAGGGTTGGCATTTAATGTAGGGGTACCTGTACTGACGTTTGATAACGTTCCACTAATTGAAAAGCCATTTGTACCACTTGAAGAGGAGTTAAATCCCCAGCCCCCCGTAGTAGTTTGTCCGCTTGCATAATAACGTAAGGTTACCGTAGTGCCTGCCGGTATGTTTTGAAGGTCTGTAACACCAGAAAGATTGGTAGAACTGCTTAAGCTGGCGGCTAAAATAGTTGCTGGAGTGCCAATTAATGTAAAATTAGTGCCATCCAAACTATAGGCAAATTGCGAAGAGACGCCAGGAGATGCATAGAACGACGCAGTTCCGGCAAATTTGGCGTCAATGCTGCTCAAAGAAAGTCGCTTTCCGGTAGCTGCGGTCAGCGTGACTTGAAAATAATCCGTATTTGCCGTACTGATACCATTGTTTTGGAATCCCACTGTTCTAAATGAATTAGCTCCAGCACTTGCGGCTGCGCCTGTACCACGAGTGAGTACCGGAACAGATGCCAAGCCAGGATCTGAACTATTGGCAGTGGAGGTGGCCAACTGGTTTTGCCCCGTAAAGTCCCAGCTTGCGATTTGTGCGCAAACATGCAAGGGTAAATAGCAAATGGTGGCAAAAAGAAAAAAGAGTAAAAGTTTTCTCATATACATTAATTTAACAAGCAAATGTATACGCAAAAACTAATTTTCAATGTTAAGTTGTTGTTAAATAATCATTTTGTGGAAAACTAAAGATAATCTTCAGATGATTTTAACGTTGCATATATTTTTTAAAACCAGAGGCTTTACGGAATCTTATTCTAGAATCTCATTATTTTGCTGAAGATGAGCCATGATTGGCGATTGGGCAAGTGTAATAGACAAGTTCTGCTTGTTTTGTAGCCAATAGGATTAAACTTATTAAATTGGCCAGCGCTCATTTTTTTAGTTGCATAAATGGATTCCCAATATTTTCCGAATCTTTTGGATATGTATGAAGAAGCTAGCAACCATTATCTTTTCTGTTTTCGATGTCATTTCAAGCAGAATTCGTACAAAAACCCATTCCAAAAAAGACGTAAAAGTCCTGATTTCTGAATCGTAATATCCTGCCCAAACGCACGTTCATCCAGCGATTCGATGCGTTCGTCCTGCGAAAACCACTGTTGGGGAAAAAGTTTTTTTTATTCGTTTTTTGTTTACATCTTGGTGGCAGATAAAGAAGCAAGCTACATTGACTAAAAATTCCTACTGCTTGCTAATTGGATAAACTTAATTAAACTATAACTTACACTGTATGAGGAATCTAAAGTGCTTCGCATCGCTATGCTTAATTTCGATCTTTTCAGGCAACCGCAAACTCGTTGAAAACCATAGGCGCATGGGTTCCCATGCGTTTACCTTTTAGCATATCTTATCTAAAAACCTTGCCAAATTAAACTCTTACAAACATTTTAATATGAAACCTATTTTTCGAATCTGTATAGCATTCGCCTACCTACTGATCCCGGTCTTTGGGTCTGCACAAAATTCTGGAGACTTCACAAAACAAATTGAGGTAATTCCTCCATCTCCAGTTAGTTATCAAATGAGCAAATATGGAGGTATTAATTTGTCTATGATTAGCGGGAGTCCGAATATTTCTATTCCGCTCTTAAATTATAACGTTAAAAGCCTTAGTGTACCCATTAGTTTAAAGTATACTTCAAATGGCATCAAAGTCGACCAGATTGCTGGACGTACTGGAATGGGGTTTGATTCTGTCTCTTATACACATCT
>NZ_JAELUC010000063.1 GCF_016429155.1 Pedobacter sp. ASV12
CCCCCCCCCCCCCCCCCCCCCCCCCCCCCCCCCCCCCCCCCCCCCCCCCCCTTTTTAGATGTGTATAAGAGACAGAATCAACATAATACGTGTTGGTGGTTCCCGATAAAAGTTTCCAGCTATTTGGCGACCTATCAAAAATAATGGTGCGGTTAGGCGTAGTTTGGTTGATGATAGTGTCTTTTTTGCAAGACGCCAGACCTAGTGTGGCAATGCAAAGTAGGAGTAAGGTTATCTTTTTCATGTTGTGTGTGTTTTGCATAAAGCTATGCAAATCTGCTGCCAAATATGATTGAATAGAAAAACACACATTGTAACATTTTGTTTGTGGGAAAGATGAAATCATGATCTTTTAGTTCGGCAACGCATTTGCCTATCAATTAATCGCCTATCCAAATTTTAACTGGTCGATTTTTATGCTTAGTTCAAGTGTTTATAGCCCATCATCCTCATGCCGTAGCTCCATCTGTCGCGGATGTTGAGCAGGTTGCCCTCAAATTCCAATCCGGGTATAAATTTAGAAAGCAGGTTCTCTCTGCGTAAGGATTTTGCCAACATGCGTAACGAATGGCTGGATAGTTTTTGGTACGAAGGGTCGATGAGCCGTTGTTCCCTGAGCAGCAGTTCGCCGTCCCATTGTTCGGCGGCTTTTCCCTTTAAACAAATACCTGTGTATAAATTTTGAAGATCGGGCCAGATGTCTTCGAAAATGAGCTGGTTGCCATACTGAACAAAATGCTGGATTTCAAGATTAGAATTGCCGGTAAGCCTGGGTACTTCGCTAAGGAGCTTACTCAGCTTGCCAGTTGTAATGGCGGCTATGCCTGCCCATTTGGTTTCGAAGCCCACCGAATCGGTTTGATGCTGAAACCATTTGTAAAAATCAGATCGCTCTGCAATATCACGGTACTGGTTAAAGCCGTCTGCTTTAAGTAGGTTCACAGTGTTGGCCCTGCTCCAAATGGCATTATGATGTTTTCGGTCTGTTTTGAGCCAGTGTCCATCATTGCCATCGTGCTTGCCCAAAGGATTTGCCAGGAGATAACTAGCCTGGTCGGGATATTCTAAAGCCTTTATTTTCTGAATGAGACAGAAGCAACATAAAAAAAACAACAGGCTTCGCATACCTTAAGGTACGGAAAATATTCCCTTTTGGTTGTCCGGCCAAAGAAGGAAAGTTGAGGGTGGAGGCCAAATAAAATATGGAGCAGTCTTGTTGGTGAAGAACACCAACAAGTGCCAGGATGCTTCGTTAATGATTTGATGACGTAGCTAAAGATTTTGGTCGCAGACCGGGGTGTTTAATAGACCAATATAGTTAACCAGCTCGCCTCTTGGGCACCCCTCCAAGGGAGGAGAATTGTAAATACCAGCTTATTAATTGCTATCGTTGGTGTTCTTCACCAACGATTTAATCCGTCATACCAACAAGGATAGTTAAACCAGATACTCGAACAAAGTCTGGTCTTGGTTCAATTCGATAATATCGAATTTAAAGGCTTTCATGCGCTCGAGCAGGCTCGAATAATCTTCCCTATCCCTCAATTCGATGCCTACCAAAGCCGGACCATTTTCGCGTTCGGTTTTTTTGATGAACTCGAAACGGGTAATATCGTCGTGCGGACCTAAAACTTCGGTAACAAAAAGCTTTAATGCACCCGGACGTTGCGGAAAACGCACAATAAAATAATGTTTGAGCCCTTCGAAAAGCAAAGATTTTTCCTTGATTTCCTGCATACGCTCGATGTCGTTATTGCCACCGCTCACCACACAGACAACTTTTTTGCCTTTGATTTTTGAAGCACAGTAATCAAGCGAAGCTACGGCTAGTGCGCCTGCAGGCTCGGCAACAATGGCATCTTCATTGTATAGCTTTAAGATGCTGGTGCATACCTTTCCCTCTGGGATCAACAATACCTCGTCTAAAACCTCTTTACAGATTGGGTAGGTAAGCGAGCCGACCGATTTAACGGCTGCGCCATCAACAAATCGGTTGATCTGATCTAGCTTTACCGGATGTCCAGCTTTGAAAGCGGCATCCATAGAAGGGGCACCTTCAGGTTCTACGCCTATCAACTCGATGTTGGGTTTGGTATTTTTGAGGTACATGCCTGTACCTGAAGCCAAGCCTCCACCGCCAATTGGCATAATGATAACTGCTGCATCAGGCAGGTCTTCCAATATTTCCACACCAACGGTTCCTTGTCCCTCGATAACATGATAGTGGTCGAAAGGAGGTACGAAAGTCATGTGGTTGGCTTCGGTAAAACGCAAGGCTTCTGCCAGGCAATCGTCGAAAGTATCGCCAACCAGCACAATGTCTATCCAGCCATTGCCAAACAATTCGGTTTGACTTACCTTTTGTTTTGGCGTAATCTCGGGCATGAAAATAGTGCCCTTGATTTTTAGTTTTTTGCAAGAATAAGCTACGCCCTGTGCATGATTGCCTGCACTGGCACAAACTACGCCATGCTGCATTTGCTCGGTGGGAATTTGGCTCATCATGTTGTAGGCACCGCGCAATTTGTAAGAGCGTACTACCTGTTTGTCTTCGCGCTTAAGGTAGATTTCGGCACCATATCTTTCAGATAAGCGGGCATTGTATTCTAATGGCGTACGCAACACGGTACCTTCGAGCCTTTCGGCTGCCGCTAAAAAATCAAATGTATGTGGTATTGTCATGAAGTTCATTGGCTTATTGTTTCGTTAGTCATTGGCTAATTAGTCGATTAGTTCGAGGTTTATTGGCTATTGGCTGATTTTTTCATTTGACTAGACCATCAACCACGGACTATCGGCTAAAGACTTATTTATACGCCAAATGCAAAGCCACCAACTGATTCAAATCGTGGTCGTCTATGCCTTGTTTGCTATCGGCCAAAATCAAAAACTGTTGGTAAACGATATCTAAATGTGCTTTTTCCAGGTTGTGGCCCAAGCGGTCTAAGTGGTGCTTCAAGGCGTGCCTGCCGCTTCTTGCGGTTAAAACAATGGCAGCCGAAGGAAAACCTACATCTTCCGGTTTAATGATTTCGTAGTTCTCGCGGTTTTTCAGGAAGCCATCCTGATGGATGCCCGAGCTGTGCGAGAAGGCGTTGCCGCCCACAATGGCTTTGTTGGGTTGTACCGGCATGTGCATCTGCTGGCTCACATGCCTGCTGATGTTGTAAAAACCCTGGGTATTGATCTGCGTGTGCAGGTTGAGGCTTTTGTGGGTCTTTAAAATCATAACCACTTCTTCCATAGAGGTATTGCCAGCGCGCTCGCCAATGCCGTTAATGGTACATTCTACCTGGCGGGCACCGTTTTGCAGACCTGCGATAGAATTGGCAGTTGCCAAGCCCAAATCGTTGTGGCAGTGCACAGAAATGATGGCTTTATCGATATTTTTTACGTTTTCTTTGAGGTACAGGATTTTAGAACCGTATTGATCTGGCAAGCAATAGCCATTGGTATCTGGAATGTTGACCACCGTTGCGCCGGCGGCGATTACCGATTCGATCATCTTGGCCAAGAACTGGATATCGGCCCTGCCTGCATCTTCTGCATAAAACTCAACGTCTTCTACGTATTGTTTGGCATATTTTACGGCTTCTACGCCACGGGCCAAAATTTCTTCGCGGGTACTGTTAAACTTGGTTTTGATGTGCATGTCAGAGGCTCCGATACCGGTGTGGATACGCGGTCTTTTGGCATAGCGCAAAGCATCGGCTGCTACATCAATATCGTTTTTGTTGGCTCTGGTCAACGCACAGATAATCGGATCGTTTACAGCTTTCGACAATTCGATAACGCTGTTAAAATCGCCGGGACTCGATACTGGGAAACCGGCTTCAATCACATCTACGCCTAAGCGCTCCAGCGATTTGGCGATTTCAACCTTTTGGCCGGTATCTAGCTGGCATCCAGGAACCTGTTCACCATCGCGTAGGGTAGTGTCAAAAATATAAACTTTGTTAGGATCGTGTAGCATCGTCTTAGGGTTTTAGGTTAATGATTGGATAAAAATTTCAATACCAGCTTGCCCATTTCCTGGGTGCCCAGTACTTTATACCTGTTTGTGGCCGCATCGGCAATATCGTTGGTTCTAAAGCCTTCTTTCAGCACTTTGTCAACTGTGTCAACAATCTTTTTGGCTTCATCTTTTAGGCCAAAGCTGATTTCGAGCATCAAGGCAGCCGATAGGATAGAAGCCAAAGGATTAGCTAAATCTTTTCCGGTGATATCGTGTGCCGAACCGTGGATAGGTTCGAAGAAACCTGTGCCGTCGCCAACAGAAGCCGAAGCCAGCATGCCCATTGATCCGGCAATTTGCGAAGCCTCATCAGTTAAAATATCGCCAAACAAGTTCGCGGTTAGCACGACATCGAATTGTTTAGGGTCTTTGATGAGCTGCATGGCTGCATTGTCGATAAACATGTGCTCGGTTTGCACGTCGGGGTATTGTTTGGCTACTTCCTGAACGGTTTCGCGCCACAAACGTGAACTTTCGAGTACGTTTGCTTTATCAACCGAGCATAGTTTCTTGCTGCGCAGTCGAGCCGCTTCGTAGGCTTTATGGGCAATGCGCTCTACTTCGTATTTATGGTAGATCATCAGGTCGGAGGCGGTTTGCCGGTCTTCCGAACGCGATTTTTCACCAAAGTACACATCGCCGGTCAGTTCCCTGAAGAACAAAATATCGGTTCCTTTTAAGATGGCGGGTTTAATGCTCGAAGCGTGCAGCAGCTCATCGAACAATAAAATAGGACGCAGGTTGGCATACAGGCCAAGTTCCTTCCTGATTTTGAGTAGCCCTTGTTCGGGGCGTACTTTTAACGAGGGGTCATTGTCATATTTGGCATGGCCAACCGCTCCAAAGAGGATGGCATCGCTCTTTTTAGCTTTTTCAAGGGTTTCGTCTGGCAAAGGGTTTCCTGTTGCTTCGATGGCAACGTGGCCCATTAATGCTTCATCGAAGGTAAAATTGTGGCCGTAGGTGCTTGCAATGTGCTGCAAAACCGCTTTTCCCCATTGGGTTACTTCTGGTCCAATTCCATCACCCGGAATAACTAAAATATGTTTCTCCATTATGCTAATTCTTTTTGTGTTTCGTAAGTTTTTGTGTTTTTAACAACTTCGCCCTGATGGAGCTGAAGCCGATAGGTTAGGCAGCTGGGCAGTTGCGATTCGAAATGGCCTACATAAATGAGGGTCATCCCGTTGGCGCAAAGGGCATCTACCAGTTGGTTAAAATGTTGTGTCTGTTGTTGATCTAGCCCTTGGCAAGGCTCATCTAAAATGAGCAGTTCAGGGTTTTTGATAATGGTTCGGGCTAATAGCACCAAGCGCTGCTTGCCCAAAGGCAAAGTGCTGAGCAATGCGTTGCGCGAAGCGGCTAAGCCAAAATATTCAATAAGTTCGTCTACCTGGCAGGCTTTGGAGTAGGGCAGTTGCTGAAACAAGCCCACACTATCGTAAAAGCCTGAAGCAATGCTGGCAAAAACGGTAGCCGTAGGATCGAAATACCAATGAAATTCTGGAGAAATCAGTCCAATATGTTGCTTGATATCCCAAATGCTTTCTCCACTGCCTCTTCTGTTGCCGAATAAATACAATTCATTGGCATAAGATTGGGGATGGTCGCCGTTAACCAAGCTCAGCAAAGTTGATTTGCCAGAGCCGTTATGCCCCTGCAATAGCCACTTTTCGCCGGCCTTTACTTCCCAGTTGATGTTTTTCAATACTTGCTTGTCGCCATAGCTGATGTTGACATTCACCATTTTAACGATATCACTTGAAGAATAAATCGGCGATTCTTTCAAGAAAACCGGGATATTTTCCAACTGGTTTGTTGGAATGGGATTGCTGGTTTCAACAGTATCAACTTGTACCAATTGGCCATCTTTTAGGGTGGCAAAACGATTGATACAGGCAGGCAGTTCGGTGTCGTTGCTGATTAAAATGAGTTGGGCGCCTGCTTCGGCCAATTGATCTAATAAAACGTTCAGGTTTTGGCGCGAAGCCACATCCAGACCAGTATAGGGCTGATCGATGATGAGCAATTGGGGTTGCAGCCATAAAGCCTTTGCCAATTGCAGTTTTTTGTGCTCGCCACTCGAAAGCTCGATCAGTTGCGAACTGGCAAAAGCGATAAGGCCCAAAGCCTCTAAAATCGGTTCTACTTTGTCGAAGTGGAGCTTGTTTTCCTTGCCGTAAGCCATCAATTCGGCATGAACGGTTAAGGTTTCCTTAGCCTGCTGACTAGTATAGCGCTGCTGATAATAGAAATTGGCCACACCTTCGAGGTTTTTAAACTGGTACCAGCTTTCAACGTACAGCACTTGTTTGGGCAAACTGCTCAATTCGTCAAAGTTGATTTCAATGCTTCCCTGTGCGGGAGTTAAGCCTGCAATGGCCTTGGCCAACGAGGTTTTTCCATTGCCGCTTTCGCCACCAATCACCAGGTTTTCGCCAACCTGCATTTCCCAATACAAATCCTTGAGCACCACTTTGCTGTGGTAACTTAGGCTGAGGTTTTGTAGGTGGACGAATGGTTTGAACATGATGGGTATAGCGTATTGAGATATGAGTATTGAGATGTGAAATATGAGATTGGGCTTTAGGCTATTGCCTTTCTTTCAAATTCTTCGATCAAGGGTTTTTGGTTGAGGATAAAATCAATATCGTCATAGCCGTTAATGAGACATGATTTTTTGTAAGGATTGATTTCGAAGCTTTCTTGCTGGCCGGTACTTAACAGGGTAATGGTCTGTTTTTCCAAATCGATGGTTACTGCTGTTTTTGGGTCTTTGGCAACGGCAATAAATAGCTGATGCAAAAACCCGTCGCTTACCTGTACGGGCAACAAACCGTTGTTTAGTGCATTGCCTTTAAAAATATCGGCAAAGAAACTGCTTACTACGGCATCAAAACCGGCATCCTGAATGGCCCAGGCGGCGTGCTCGCGGCTGCTGCCACAACCAAAGTTTTTGCCCGCTACCAAAATTTTGCCACTGTAGGTTTTGTCGTTCAGTACAAAATCAGGTTTTGGCTGGCGATTTCCGTCGTAACGCCAATCGCAGAACAGGTTTTCGCCAAAGCCTTCCCTGGTGGTGGCTTTTAAAAACCTTGCGGGTATAATCTGGTCAGTATCAATGTTCTCTATGTTTAAGGGAACCACTGCCGAAGTTAATTTTTCAAATTTTTTCATTTTGTTTCGTTGTTAGTTGTTTGGTTTATAGTTTTTTAGGCCTAAAACTTACAACCTATCACTCTTATTCTTTCTTATGTAATTGGTTCTGGTTATCGATCTGCCTCAAACCTTCTACCTTATGCCTTCTAACCTTTTACCTCTTAAAGGCTTTAATTCTCAGTCTTCTATAATCTGCAAACCATTCGCCTTTGATGAAATGGTTTGGCTTTAAAATTTCTACGGCCAAATCCTTAATCGCTTCGGCTTGTTCGGTGCTTAAGTTTTTAAAGGCATGTTGTGCAAATTGCTGCATCCAGGTGTGCATGCCTCTTTCGCCGTTCAAGCGGGTAGGCCGATCAAACAGCCAAGCCTGCTCTACTTCAAAACCATGCTTTTCGAGTAAGGCAGTGTAGGCGCCAATGGAAGGGAAGTACCAAAAATTGGTAATTACCTGATTGGCCAATCCCAAATTCTTGGCTGCCGTTGCAATGGCTTCGGTAATACTTTGCACATTGCCTTGTCCACCAAATTCTGCTACCAACCGGCCACCTTTTTTTAGGCTTTGGTAAAGGCTTTTGGTTAAGCCTTCTTGGTTTTCTATCCAATGGAAAGTAGCATTGCTGAAAATGGCATCGAATACCTCATTGTAGGGTAACTGGGTTGCATCAACTACATCAAAAGCCAAGTCAGGGTAGTTTGCCCTGGCGGTAGCAACCATGCTGGCCGATGCATCGGTACCTACCACATTTGCTCCGCTTTTGGCAATTTCATTGGCTAACTGACCGGTGCCACAACCTACATCCAAAATGGCTTCGCCACGCTTTGGCGCCAACCACTGCAATACATCTGCACCGTAGTCTGATACAAAATGGTGCTGTTTATCGTATAATTTACTGTCCCAAGCTATTTCTGGCATATTTTGGTTTATTAGTTCATTAGTATCATTGGTTCATTGGTCATTAGTTTATTGGGAACTGAAAACCGCTACTTTTACCTTCCTTAAGCATGTGCCAACAATTCCCTCACATCGGTAATTTTACCTGTAACGGCCGCCGCGGCCGCGGTTAAAGGGCTTACCAACAATGTTCTGGCATTTGGACCTTGCCTGCCCTCGAAATTTCTGTTCGAGGTTGATACGCAATACTTTCCTGCCGGGATTTTATCTTCGTTCATACCTAGGCAAGCGCTGCAACCAGGTTCGCGCAATTGAAAGCCAGCTTGTTCGAAAACTTTGTCCAAGCCTTCTTCTTTAGCTTGTTTTTCTACCTGCTTGCTGCCCGGCACAATCCAAACTTCTACGTTTTCGGCTTTGTGCTTGTCTTTGACAAATTCGGCTACTTCGCGTAAGTCTTCGATGCGCGAATTGGTGCAAGAACCGATAAAAACATAATCAACCGGTTTGCCAATCAAGGAAGCATCGTCTTCAAAGCCCATGTAATCCAGGGCTTTTTGGTACGACAGCTGTTCGCTCTCTGGCTGTGCATGAGTGGCCGGAATATGTGCCGAAATGCCCATGCCCATACCCGGATTGGTGCCGTAAGTAATCATCGGCTCGATATCCTCGGCGTTGAATTTCAATACCTGGTCAAATTTGGCATCGGCATCACTATACAAGGTTTTCCATTTGGCCACAGCTTTATCCCAATCTTCGCCTTTAGGGCTGAATTCCCTGCCTTCCAAATAATCGAAAGTAATTTGATCTGGCGCAATCAAGCCACCACGCGCACCCATTTCGATACTCATGTTGCAGATGGTCATGCGCGCTTCCATACTTAACGAAGTAATGGCCGAACCTGCGTACTCGATGAAATATCCGGTACCACCCGCTGCCGAAATCTGCGAAATGATATACAGGATGATGTCTTTTGAGGTTACGCCCAGACCTAATTGGCCATTGACTTCGATTTTCATGGTTTTTGGCTTTTGCAGCAGCAAGCATTGCGTAGCCATTACTTGTTCAACCTGCGAAGTGCCAATGCCAAAGGCGATACTGCCAAATGCGCCGTGGGTTGAAGTATGGCTGTCGCCACAAACAATGGTAGCGCCAGGTTGGGTAATGCCCAATTCCGGCCCAATTACGTGTACAATCCCTTGAAAAGGATGGCCTAAGCCATACAATTCTATACCAAACTCTGCACAGTTTTTAGTGAGCATATCCACTTGGTAACGCGAAAGCTCTTCTTTAATCGGCAAGTGTTGGTTTAAAGTAGGTACATTATGGTCGGCAGTAGCGATGGTTTGCTTTGGCCTAAATACAGGCAAGCCACGTTTACGCAAGCCGTCAAAAGCCTGCGGACTGGTTACTTCGTGGATAAAATGGGTGTCGATGTATAAAATATCGGGGAAACCGGTTTCGCTTTTTACGATATGGGCATCCCAAATTTTTTCTACTAGTGTTTTAGACATATTGTTTTGTTTTTTGCCCGTACCTCACAGTGGAACCTATGAGGTGCGGGGTAGTATTATTATGCTGTTTTAATCGATTTCATGGCAGTCATGGCCTTTCTCAATTTGGCGCCTACAATTTCAACCGGATGGGTACGGATCACTTCGTTTACGCGGATCAATGCGCTGTTGTCAACGCCGCCGTCTTTGCCGTCGTTGTAGTTTTTACCGATTAGGCTCGAATCAACACGGGTCATGAAATCGGCCAATAAAGGTTTGCAGGCATGGTCGAACAAATAGCAGCCATATTCTGCCGTATCAGAAATTACGCGGTTCATTTCGAACAGTTTTTTACGTGCTATGGTGTTGGCAATCAGTGGTGTTTCGTGCAGCGACTCGTAGTAGGCCGATTCTGCTTTGATGCCTGCCTCAACCATGGTTTCGAAAGCCAATTCTACGCCGGCTCTTACGAAGGCTACTAAAAGCAAGGCGTTGTCGAAGTACTCCTGTTCGCTGATTTTTACATCGCCAGCTGGGGTTTTCTCGAAAGCGGTTTCGCCGGTAGCGGCGCGCCAAGCCAATAGGTTTTTGTCGCCGTTGGCCCAATCCTCCATCATTACACGGCTAAACTCGCCACTCATGATATCGTCTTGGTGCTTTTGGAACAAGGGACGCATGATTGTTTTCAATTCTTCTGAAATTTCGAAGGCCTTGATTTTAGCCTGATTGCTTAACCTGTCCATCATGGCTGTAATGCCACCGTGTTTTAAAGCTTCGGTGATGACTTCAATACCATATTGAACCAATTTAGAGGCATAGCCTTTATCGATGCCTTGCTCCACCATTTTGTCGAAAGAAAGAATGGCACCGGTTTGCAACAAGCCACAAAGAATGGTTTGCTCGCCCATCAAATCAGATTTTACTTCGGCTACGAACGATGATTTCAATACCCCGGCTTTGTGTCCGCCGGTACCAACGCAATAAGCTTTTGCCTGGGCCAGACCTTTGCCTTGCGGATCGTTTTCTGGGTGAACCGCAATGAGGGTTGGTACGCCAAAGCCTCTTACAAATTCGGCTCTAACCTCACTGCCCGGGCATTTTGGAGCTACCATGATTACGGTTAGGTCTTTGCGGATCTGCATGCCTTCTTCAACAATGTTGAACCCGTGCGAGTAAGATAAAGTTGCACCTTCTTTCATCAAAGGCATTACCGCATTTACAACCGAAGTGTGCTGCTTATCAGGCGTAAGGTTGATCACCACATCGGCAGTAGGGATCAGCTCTTCGTAAGTGCCTACCTTAAAATTGTTTTCGGTGGCGTTTTTCCACGAATCACGTTTGCCTTCAATCGCTGCTGCACGCAGGGCATAAGCAACATCTAACCCACTATCTCTTAAGTTTAAACCTTGGTTTAAGCCTTGGGCGCCACAGCCTACGATCACCAGTTTTTTTCCTTTCAGTGCATTTACGCCATCCAGAAACTCTGAATTATCCATAAAGTCGCATACGCCCAACTGGTTTAATTTTTCTCTAAGTGGTAATGTGTTAAAATAATTAGCCATTGTTTTATTTGTTGATTTTTGGTTGATTTCTTTTGTTTTTATAAGTCTGTTTTTTCGTTTTCGGGTAGTGCTTCGTTAAACGATATCTTGTTGAAAAACGGATCGTTTACCGTTACGCACCAGGTACCATAAAAAGTTTTTTCAAGGCCCGGCCTGTTGTATTTGTATTTTTTGTCGATAAGAGCACGATGAAATTCCTTCAGCCCCGTACAATCGATGTGGATATGTGCACCTGGCGAACAATCGCCATGATGCTCGCTGAGATGCAGTTCGATGCCACCTAATGAAATTTGCATGTAGACAGGCGTATTTGCTTCAAACTGGTGTTCCCAATCTATTTTGAAGCCCAGCCAGTCAACATAAAACTCGACCGCTTTTGCATAATCGAACATCCTTAAAATCGGTACTACTTTGGTACATTTCATGATTGTTTCGTTCTTAGGTTGTTAGTTGTTCGCCTTCCATCTTCACCTACATGGTAAACACCTTGTCGCCTTTATCCAAATACTCGTTTTCTATCACATCTTGGCCAGGTTCGATGCGCTCGAACTCGCGCAGTTTGCTATGGAAACCTTCGCTGGCTTTGATGATAGCCACGCGGGCACTGCGCACAAATTCGATGAGGCCATAAGGCTGTAAAACTTCGATCAGCTTATCGGTTTCTTCGCGGTGTCCGGTAGTTTCGAAAACGGTATAATCTTTTCTGATCACGACTACGCGGGCACCATATTCACGCAGGAGACGTTCTACCAATACTTTTTCGGCAATCTCATCGGTAGGAACCTTGTAAAGGGCCATTTCTTGCCAGATGATATCCTCGTTGGTATTGTAGTAAACTTTAAGTACTTCGATCTGCTTTTCGATTTGTTTGGCCAGTTTGCGTACCACTTCCTCGGTTTCCTGAATTAAGATGTTGAAACGGTGGATGTGCTCGATCTCGGAAGGAGAGGTGTTTAAGCTCTCGATATTGATCTTGCGTCGCGAAAATATGATAGCAATACGGTTCAATAACCCGATTTGATTTTCGGCATAAACCGTAATGGTAAAGTCTTGTTTGTTGCTTTCTGTGCTCATAATCGGTTATTTTAATCTGATTTCACTTACACTGCATCCCTGTGGAACCATCGGGAATACGTTGTTTTCTTTGGTTACCATTACTTCTAAAAGGTAAGAGCCTTTGTGGTTCAGCATCTCGTCTAGCGAGCTGATCAAATCCTTGCGGTCTGAAATGCGTTTGCCGGCGATGTAATAAGAATCGGCCAATTTGATAAAGTCGGGACTGGTAATATCAACGGACGAATAACGTTTGTCGTTGAACAATTCTTGCCATTGGCGAACCATGCCCAAGAAGCGGTTGTTGAGGATCATGATTTTTACATCGATTCCGCTTTGCATGATGGTACCCAATTCCTGTAGGGTCATTTGGAAACCGCCATCGCCAATTACGGCAACTACGGTTTTGTCTTGTGCCCCAAATTTTGCGCCAATTGCCGCTGGAAGCCCAAAACCCATGGTACCTAAGCCACCACTGGTAATGTTGCTGCGGGTGTTATTGAATTTGGCATACCTGCAGGCTACCATTTGGTGCTGGCCTACATCGGTTACGATGATGGCGTTGCCATGGGTTAAGGCATTCAATTGGTTGATGACCTCGCCCATGGTCATTTCTGCGGTGGTTGGGTTTAGTTCGTTTTGGATAACCGCTTCTATTTCTTCTTGGCTATAAGCCCTGAAGCGTTCTAACCACTCGGTATGTTTTTGCTCTTTGATCAACTCGGTTAATAGAGGCAAAGTATCTTTGCAATCGCCCCAAACCGGAACGGTAGCTTTTATGTTTTTGTCGATTTCGGCAGGGTCGATGTCGAGATGGACCACTTTGGCCTGTTTGGCGTATTTGTCTAAACGGCCGGTCACCCTGTCGTCGAAGCGCATGCCGATGGCAATCAATACGTCGCACTCGTTGGTCAATACATTCGGACCGTAATTGCCGTGCATGCCCAACATGCCCACATTTAGCTCGTGATCGGTAGGGATGGCGCCTGCACCCATGATGGTCCATGCGGCAGGAATACCACTTTTCTCTACAAAAGCCTTAAATTCTTTTTCGGCTTTACCCAATAAAACACCTTGACCGAATAAGATAAAAGGTTTTTTAGCCTGGTTGATTAAATCAGCGGCTTGTGCAATATATTCCTTACGCACGATCGGCTTTGGCCTATAGCTGCGGATGTGGTTGCAAGGAGTATAGCCTTCATAGTTAAATAGTTGTAGCTGGGCATTTTTGGTAATGTCGATCAGTACCGGGCCCGGACGGCCGCTACGCGCAATGTAAAATGCCTTGGCCAGTACGCTGGGAATTTCGGTGGCATCGGTTACTTGATAGTTCCATTTGGTAACCGGCGTGGTAATGTTGATTACGTCTGTTTCCTGAAAAGCATCGGTGCCCAAAAGGTGCGCAAAAACCTGTCCGGTGATGCAAACCAAAGGTGTACTATCTATCTGTGCATCGGCCAAGCCGGTCACCAAATTGGTAGCGCCTGGTCCGCTGGTGGCGAATACAACACCAACCTTGCCCGAACTGCGTGCATAGCCTTGGCCCATGTGGATGCCGCCTTGCTCATGGCGGACCAGAATATGCTGTAATTTCTCTTTATAATCGTATAATGCATCGTAGATGGGCATGATGGCTCCACCCGGGTAGCCGAAAATAACTTCGGTTCCTTCTGCAATTAATCCTTCTAGCAAGGCAACAGAGCCACTTATTTCAACGGTGGTTTTAGTGGGTGTTTCTTTGATCAGTTCCTTTTGTGCTGTTTCCATAAGTTTAAGCTTCATCGGTTACGCAACCTTCGGCTGCGGTAGTTACGGTTCTGGCATATTTGAACAATACGCCCTTTTTGATTTTCAATTCGGGTTGTTGCCATTTGGCCTTGCGCTGGGCAATCACCTCTTCAGGTACTTTGAGCGTAATGGTGTTTTCGATGGCGCTGATTGCTATCGTGTCGTCGTCTTCAACAAAGGCGATCAGGCCCCCATCAAAATACTCTGGGGTAATGTGGCCCACCACAAAGCCGTGCGTACCGCCACTAAAGCGGCCATCGGTAATCAGGGCTACACTGCTACCCAATCCGGCGCCATAAATCGCGGATGTTGGCTTAAGCATTTCTGGCATGCCTGGTGCACCCTTCGGACCAACATCGCGGATAACGACGACGTCGCCAGGTTTTACACGGCCACTCGAAATGCCATTGATTAAATCAAATTCTCCATTAAATACACGTGCAGGGCCTTCAAAAAACTCGCCCTCTTTGCCGCTGATTTTGGCTACGCTGCCACCTTCGGCCAGGTTGCCGTATAAAATCTGCAGGTGCCCGGTAGCTTTGATTGGATTTTCGGCAGGGAAAATGATTTTTTGTTCGTCGAAGTTCAAATCTGGGATTTCGGCTAGATTGTCGGCCAATGTTTTTCCGGTTACGGTTAAACAATCGCCATGCAGCCAGCCTTTGTTCAGCAGGTATTTCATAACTGCCGGAACGCCGCCAATTTTATGCAGGTCTTCCATCATGTAGCGTCCGCTTGGCTTCATATCGGCCAATACCGGAATGCGGTTGCTGATTTCCTGAAAATCGTCTTGCGACAACTTCACGTCAACGCTTTTCGCCATGGCAATGAGGTGCAAAACGGCGTTGGTAGAACCGCCCAAAACCATGATGGTTACAATGGCGTTCTCAAAAGCCTTACGGGTCATGATGTCGCTTGGCTTGATATCTTTTTCCAGCAAAACGCGGATGGCTTTTCCAGCGGCTACGCACTCGGCTTTTTTCTCGTCGCTAAGTGCTGGATTTGATGAAGAATAGGGAAGGCTCATGCCCAGGGCCTCAACTGCTGCCGCCATGGTGTTGGCCGTATAAATGCCACCACAGGCGCCAGCTCCGGGGCAGGCGTGCTTAATCACTTCCTTAAAATCGAAATCGTCGATTTGGCCGGCAATTTTCTTGCCGAGCGCTTCGAAAGCTGATACAATGTTGAGGTCTTCGCCTTTGTAATGGCCCGGTTTAATGGTGCCTCCGTAAACCATGATTGACGGACGGTTCAATCGGCCCATGGCCATTAAAGAACCCGGCATGTTTTTGTCGCAGCCCGGAATGGTAATCAAACCATCGTAATATTGGCCTCCACAAACGGTTTCGATCGAATCGGCAATCACGTCGCGGCTTACCAGCGAGTAGCGCATGCCCTCGGTGCCGTTGCTCATGCCGTCGCTTACGCCAATGGTGTTAAAAATCAAGCCGACCAAGTCGTTTTCCCATACACCTTTTTTGACAATCTGGGCAAGATCGTTCAGGTGCATGTTGCAGGTATTGCCGTCATAGCCCATGCTGGCAATACCTACTTGTGCTTTTTCCATATCGGCATCTGTAAGGCCAATGCCATAAAGCATAGCTTGTGCGGCAGGTTGTGTAGGGTCTTGGGTAAAGGTCTTGCTGTATTTATTTAATTCCATTTTTGTAGTATATCGTTAGTGTTTCTGTTTTTTGAGGCAAAAAAAAAACCGCCTCTTGCGAAGGCGGTTTCGGTTGATGTATATTTTTTGATTATACGCAACGTATTCCACCTCTTGTTGAAGAAATGACAATAATAATGTTGCTAATAATGTTTGTAATCAAGTTCATGTCGTTGTTGACGTTGAACACAAACATACTAACAAATTGAAAAAAACAAAGAACTATTTTATTTTTTCATGGTCTGTGAGTCGCAGACCATGTTGAGGCGCCTATAGCATTGTCCTGTGCGTATGCTTGTCCTGTGTGCCACAAGACAGGGGTGAGAGTATAATGTTAGATCCCTGTACGCCACAGGGCAAGGACTAGATAATAACTTCGTAGTTTACCTTTTCGAGCACCAGGTTTTTGTAGGCTCTTTGCATGGTAGCGCCAATGCTGTCGCTCCATCTTTGTCGATAAACCACGTCGTCGATGGTGTGAATGCCCACAATTTCGGCGGCGGTACCGCAGAAGAAGGCGCCATCGGCACTCTTAAGTTCGGCTACGCTGATCGGTTTTTCGATCACCTCAATATCCAATACCTGACAAAGCTCAATGACGGTGGCCCGGGTAATGCCCGCTAAAATGTTGCCTAATGATGGCGTGTAAAGTTTGCCGTTTTTCTCGATAAAGATATTGGCCCCAGGGGCTTCGGCTACGTTTTCGTTCATATCTAACAATAAGGCTTCATCAAAACCTTTTTGCTTGGCATCCGTTGAAGCCAAAATAGAGTTTACATAGTGGCCACTGATTTTTGCTTCTACAAAAGTAGATTTTGGGTTGGGGCGCTGAAAAGGAGAGATACAAACCTTTAGCTGCTTATCGCCAAGGTATGAGCCCCATTCCCAGGCACAGATCATGATCGATACGGCTTGTGGGGCAACCAGCGACATATTAGGTTCGCTGTATACCAAAGGGCGGATGTAAGCATCTTTGAGGTTGTTCAACTCGAGCAGGCGATAGGTTTGTTTAATGAGTTCGTTAATATCCCAATGAAAAGGAATGTTCAGCAGCTCGCAAGAACGTTGCAGGCGTTTGTAGTGTTCCTTGATTTTGAATACTCGGGTGGCATTGTGGGTTTTGTAGGCCCTAATGCCTTCGAAAGCAGCCAGGCCGTAGTGTAGCGATTGGCCGTACAAATCGGTTTTGGCTTCCGCGGCTTTCACGAACTTTCCGTTCAAATAAATCAGTGTGCTCGAATTGTAATATTTCATGGGTATTGTTTATTGTTGCTGTTGCTGTTGCTATTTCTTGTAGTTGCTTTGCTTTACTGGCAAAACATGTTTGTTCATCTGGTTTTGCTATTAAAAAAGCGTCTCTTTTTGGTGGAGACGCTTCAGTTATTTTTAGGTTAATTAAAAATTCATGCACGACGTCTCCTGCTGCTTAAAGTTGAGCAGCACCATAGGGAACAGCAGCAAAGCCACCGGCAAAAAAGCCAGTTGGTTTGTTGAAGTCAGGTTCCTGTTTTGATGACGGATCATTGCTATTGTTTTATAAAAACCAATTTAGTTTTTGGTCTATAAACTATCAATAGCAAATAGAAAATAAATGAAAAAAAATAATATTCTGATTTTTATATAAAATCAGAATATTATTTTTATAAAGCACCTTTTTTAGGATTGAATATTGGTGAGGTGTAGACTAAATATGATTTTGGTATTCGGTATACATATTATGCTTGCATTGTAAATTTTGCAATTTTCTTCCTGAAATTGGAAAAACCGTCATAAAAACTTCAAAATTGCAGCTGTTTTTTGTGCAGGTTAGGTTGCGTTTTAGAGTTATTTTACCAGACCAATATTGTATTTTCTCCTGATGTAGGGAGTAAGAAATAAAATCAAGGTAGATATATAGAATATAAAGGAAAATCCGTTGCATAAACGGGCGGCCAAACTATGGTGGCTTTCCACAAAACATACCGCACAAAGTCTTGCCGTAAATTCCATAGTGGTATAGCTTGAGGCGATGCGAGCATAAGTGAAATAGTTGTATAGGCCATAACTTGAGATGACCAACATGAGCAACCAGGTGAACCTATTTTGGATCAAAAATACAGGAACTAATAACAACAGCAGGCCAATTCTTCTGTCATTGAGATAGTAATACTTTCGGTTTTCTGCATAGCACACTTCCACAATAATCAACAGTACGAAGAATGCGATGAGTAGCCACCTGAGAATCGTTAGTTTCATGGAAGGGTAATTTTATCTTCAAAATAAAAAGCCCCTTGAAATCATCAAAGGGCTTTTGTTTTTTTATGCCTGCGAACAGGTTATGCGATCAACTAAGCAATAACAGCTTCGGCCAATACTACAATTTTATTATCCAGAACTTCTACTACGCCTCCTTTAATGTTAAAGATATTCTCTTCTTTGCCAGAAGCACCTTTAATAATTACCGGTCCGTCTTCTAAAGTAGAGATGATCGGTGCGTGGTCTTTTAAAATTTGAAAAGATCCCAAAGTTCCCGGAACTGTAACCGAGGTTACTTCGCCTTCGAAAACTTTTTTGTCTGGAGTTAATATTTCTAAATTCATTCTTGATCAGATTTGAGATTTGAGATTTAAGACATGAGATTTTATCTCGTCTCACTTCTCAGATCTAATGTCTCACGTCTAGTTTGCTTCTGCCAATAGTTTTTTGCCTTTTTCGATAGCATCTTCGATGCTGCCTACCAAGTTAAATGCAGCTTCAGGATATTCATCAACTTCGCCATCCATGATCATATTGAAACCTTTAATGGTATCTTTAATGTCAACCAATACACCTTTTAAGCCGGTAAACTGCTCAGCTACGTGGAAAGGTTGCGACAAGAAACGTTGAACACGGCGTGCACGAGACACAACCAATTTATCTTCCTCAGATAATTCGTCCATACCCAAGATGGCAATGATGTCTTGCAATTCTTTGTAGCGTTGCAAGGTTTCTTTTACGCGTTGAGCGGTGTTGTAGTGCTCGTCGCCCAAAACTGCTGGCGAAAGGATACGTGAAGTTGAATCCAATGGATCTACCGCAGGATAGATACCTAGCTCGGCAATTTTACGTGAAAGTACGGTTGTAGCATCCAAGTGGGCAAAAGTTGTAGCCGGAGCAGGGTCGGTCAAGTCATCCGCAGGTACGTAAACGGCCTGTACCGAAGTAATCGAACCGCGTTTGGTTGAAGTGATACGCTCTTGCATCAAGCCCATCTCTGTGGCCAAAGTTGGTTGGTAACCTACTGCCGATGGCATACGGCCCAATAGTGCCGATACCTCAGAACCTGCCTGCGTAAAACGGAAGATGTTGTCGACGAAGAAAAGGATATCTTTTCCAGCGCCTTCGCCATCGCCGTCACGGAAGTACTCGGCTACGGTTAAACCCGATAGGGCTACCCGGGCACGTGCACCAGGAGGCTCGTTCATCTGACCGAATACCAATGTTGCTTTTGATTCTTTTAATTTGTCGGTATCAACCTTGCTCAAATCCCAGCCGCCTTTTTCCATCGAGTGCAAGAACTCGTCGCCGTAATTGATTACGCCTGATTCGATAAATTCGCGCAATAAGTCGTTACCCTCACGAGTACGCTCACCTACACCCGCGAATACAGAAAGACCTGCATAAGCTTTGGCGATGTTGTTTACCAATTCCATGATCAATACGGTTTTACCTACACCGGCACCACCGAACAAACCAATTTTACCGCCTTTTGCATAAGGTTCTAACAAGTCGATCACCTTGATACCTGTGTAAAGTACTTCGGTTTCGGTAGAAAGCTCGTCGAATTTAGGAGGAGCATTGTGGATGGGCCTGCCACCGGTTTTATCAACGGTGTTGATACCATCGATAGCTTCTCCAACTACGTTGAACAAACGGCCTTTGATCTCATCGCCAATTGGCATTGTGATAGGAGAGCCTGTGTCAAGTGCTTCCATGCCGCGAACCAAACCGTCGGTTGAGTCCATTGCGATGGCACGTACACGGTCTTCGCCAAGGTGTTGTTGCACTTCGAGAACGATCTTTTGTCCGTTTTCTTTGGTAATCTCTAATGCAGAGAAAATTTTAGGTAAATGGGCATCGTTAGCGAAACTTACGTCAACTACCGGTCCGATGATCTGCGCTATTTTTCCAATGTTAGGCATATATTGTTTTTGGTAAAATTATAAAAATCAAAATGTTAAAGGCGTTTTTAAACGCTTGTATTTCGGTCTGCAAAGCTAAGAGTTTTCCGACAAAATTTTACACATAAATAAAAAGTTTTTCAACATGGCTAAAATAGCTAAAATGCCACTGTTTTTTCGAAGCGACTGTCGGGTAGGGTAGTAATTAGTTATCAGTTGGTTAGGGTTCGATATTGTTTGGTTTAAGCAAGCCGGATTTCATTAACCAAAAACTAAAGTATGGACAAAAAATTAGCTTATGCTTGCTGGGTATGGCTTCGAGTATTTTTATTGCGGCCTGTGGCGGTTCGGGTACAAAGTGTAACCCGGTTTTAAATGGCCAATTTCAGAAACAGTGTTTTAAATGCGTGTTGCGAAAGCCATGGAGCGCAATTTCTTTTTTAATTGGGAGGTTAGGCCAGTAACGAATACATTTGCATAAACATAGAAATAGAGCTGATGAAAACTGTATTAGTTACTGGGAGCAATGGCCTGCTGGGCCAAAAAATTACCGAGAAAATCATAAATGAAGGTGGTGTAAAGCTTATTGCTACCGCCAAAGGTGCCAATCGGTATCCGGTTGCTGCCGGCTATGTTTATGCCCCAATGGATATCCTCAATCCGAAGGAAGTACGCGAAGTAGTGGCTTTGTATAAACCCGATGCCATTATCCACACGGCGGCCATGACCAACGTAGATACCTGCGAAACCGAAAAAGAACTGGCTTATCAACTCAATGTAGAATCAGTACAGACTTTAATTGGGGTTTGCGAAGAGTTCGATATCCAGCTGGTGCATCTTTCAACCGATTTTATTTTTGATGGTGCCAATGGGCCTTATGATGAAGAAGCCAAGCCCAATCCGCTGAGCTATTACGGACAAACCAAGCTGGAGGCAGAAGAACTGCTCAAAAAATCGAATATCAAATGGGCCATTCTGCGTACCATTATTGTATACGGCATTGTAAGCGACATGAGCCGGAGCAATATTGTGCTTTGGGCAAAAGGTGCTTTGGAAAAAGGCAATCCGTTAAATATTGTAAACGACCAATGGCGCATGCCAACACTTGCCGAAGATTTGGCCACTTGTTGCCTGTTGGCTGTCGAATACGACGCGCAAGGTGTTTTTAACGTTTCAGGCAAAGACATGATGAGCATTTCGGAACTGGTGGCCCGGGTAGCCGATTTTTGGGGTCTCGACAAAAGCCTTATCAACGAAATCAGTGCCGTTACTTTAAACCAGGTCGCCAAACGTCCGGTGCGTACGGGTTTTATTTTAGACAAAGCCATGACCCAACTTCACTACCAACCTCATAGCTTTGAAGAAGGATTAGCGATTGTAGACGAACAGCTGAAGGCTAGAGGATAAGCAGTTGGCAGTTCTCAGTTGGCAGTTTCCAGTTTAGCTACCAATAGCTATCGAAATCAACAATAACAGCAATTTAACAATAAAAACCACCTCAAATATGGCACTACAAGTAGGCGATAAAGCCCCAGATTTTAAATTATTGAATACAGAGCTTAAAGAAGTAAGCCTGGCCGATTACCAAGGCAAGAAATTGGTAGTTCACTTTTTTCCAATGGCCTTTACCGGCGTTTGTACCACGCAATTGTGCACCATGCGCGACAGTTTTGGCTATTACGAAGGCATGAATGCCGGTGTAGTAGGCATTTCGGTCGATTCGCCGTTCACCCTGGCCAAATTTAAGGAAGACCAGGCTTATCAGTTCCCTTTGCTTTCCGATTTCAACAAAGAAGTTTCACCCGCATACGATGCGCTTTATAACGAATTTGCTTTCGGTCTTAAAGGCGTTTCGAAAAGAGCGGCTTTTGTGATCGACGAAGAAGGAAAGATTGCGTATGCCGAAGTTTTGGAATCGGCGGGTGATTTGCCTGATTTTAATGCGATTAAACAGGCTGTAGAAGCGTAGCTGCAATTGATTTCGGCAAATAATTCAATTTTTCTTGAATAAAAATTGTGAAATTGAATTTGAAGCCTTACTTTTGCAGTCCGTTAGAAACGGCAATGCACCCGTAGCTCAATTGGATAGAGCATCTGACTACGGATCAGAAGGTTTGGGGTTCGAATCCCTACGAGTGCACCGCTAAAGCCCTAGAGATTTCTCTAGGGCTTTTTTATTAGGTTGCGTTTTTTCTGAGACTCTTTTTTGGAGGTTTGTGTTTTTCGGCAACAATTTGATATCTTCATTACTGTTATGCTTTTCATGGGGCGAATGGTTGCCGCATATACATTGGTGTATCGGAGTCTAAAAAAAGACGATCGTCGTACTTTGACGATAGGAGCGGACTTTTTCTTTTTATGATCGGGTGTGTCTTATTCGCTATTTGGCGTACGGGTTTGCCTTTCTTAAACCTATAGGTGCAACAAAGAAGTACAAGCCAGCAATGCAGGTTCGGTTTCCCTGCGCTATATAATTGGCACGCACTCGTTTGCTCTATCCAAAGTTTAAAAAAATAAGAGGATAGCCGATTTATATTTATATATTTGCAGCCGCAAAGGATTAGCCTTACGTGGGTTGATTTGTGTTATTTTTAATCAGTAATAATCTTCCTTTTGGAAGTTTCAACTAACTAGACCTTAATGCTGAATTTAGTTCTCTTTGGCCCTCCAGGTGCAGGCAAAGGCACCCAATCTCAGAAACTGATAGACAAGTATCAGTTAGTCCACATTTCAACCGGAGATCTTTTCAGAGCACACATTAAAAATCAAACACCACTGGGCAAAAAAGTGAGTCAATTGATTGCTGATGGCGAATTGGTACCCGATAAGATCACCATCGACATGCTGGAAGAAGAAGTAGACAAAAATCCGCAGGCCAAAGGCTTTGTGTTCGACGGTTTTCCGAGAACCATTCCGCAAGCCGTAGAATTAGACAAGTTTTTAGAAAGCAAGGGAAGCAAAATTGCAGGTGTAATTGCCCTTGATGTAGACAAAGACGAACTGACTAAGCGTGTGGCCCAACGCCAAAAGGAAAGTGGCAGGGTTGATGACCAGGCAGACAAGATCCAAAAACGTATTGACGAGTATTTCAATAAAATCGTTTTGGTGCTGCCCTACTACGATGAACAAAAAAAACTGACCAAAATTAATGGGATCGGTGAAATCGAAACCATCTTTAACAGCCTTTGTGCGGTTATTGATCAGTATTAAATAATAAATAGATAAAGGAATAGCGGGAAGAGGTTAGGTTCTTTCCGCTTTTTTATTTTAAAGGAGTGATTATGTCGCAAGGATCAAATTTTGTAGATTATGTTAAGATATGTTGCCGTTCTGGCAAGGGAGGGGCAGGTTCTGCACATTTGCACCGCGATAAGCTAACAGCAACCGGTGGCCCCGATGGGGGCGATGGCGGCAGAGGCGGACACATTATCCTCAAAGGCAATTCGCAGTTCTGGACCTTGCTCCACCTCAAATACCGTAAGCATATCATAGCAGAAGATGGCCTAAGCGGTGGCAGCGGACAAAAGACCGGTCGCACGGGCAAAGACGAAATCTTAGAAGTACCCTTGGGTACCATTGCCCGCAATGCCGAAACCGGCGAAGTGCTTTTTGAAATTACTCAAGACGGCGAAACCAAAATATTAACGCCTGGCGGCAGGGGCGGATTAGGCAATTGGCACTTTAAAAGTCCAACGCAACAAACCCCGCGTTTTGCACAGCCCGGTGAACCAGGAAAAGAAGAGTGGATGGTACTGGAGCTCAAAGTGCTGGCCGATGTAGGCTTGGTAGGTTTTCCCAATGCCGGAAAATCTACTTTGTTATCGGTGCTTTCGGCTGCCAAACCTGAAATTGCCGATTATCCTTTTACCACCTTGGTGCCTAACCTGGGTATCGTATCTTACAGAAACGGCAAATCTTTTGTAATGGCCGATATTCCAGGCATTATTGAAGGTGCTTCGAAAGGCAAAGGACTCGGATTTAGGTTTTTGCGTCATATCGAGCGCAATTCGGTGCTGTTGTTTATGGTGCCGGCCGATACCAGCAGAAGCATTGCCGAAGAATACGAAATATTGAAAAAAGAGCTGAAAGAATACAATTCGGAATTGATGCAGAAACCGCATCTCTTGGCAGTGACCAAGTCTGATTTATTAGACGATGAATTGAAAGAGGAAATGAAGGCTGAACTGCCTCAGGTGCCAGCCGTGTTTATTTCATCGGTAGCGCAACAAGGTTTGGTTAACCTGAAAGATATGCTTTGGGAGGCGATTAACGCGGAAGGTTAGCAGTTAACAGTTTTTAGTTTTCAGTTAACAGTTTCCAATAAACTAATGCCTAATCACTAATGAACTAACGACCAATGAACTGATCAGTCAATCAACCTATCTTTTACCTTCACTGCCGGATTGCCTTGATAAATCGAATAAGCTGCTAAATCTTTGGTGGCAATAGAACCCACCGTAAGTACGGCATGCGAATGGGCTTTGATACCCGGACAAACGATGGCCTTGGCGCCAATCCAAACGCCGTCTTCTAAGGTAATAGGCTTAGTGATCAGATCGAAACCTGCCTTTTTATAATCGTGGTTGCCAGTAAGCAACATGGCTTGTTGCGAAACGCATACATTTTTGCCGATGCTAACCTGGTCAAGGTTTTCTATCCTGCATTCGGCCAGCCAACAATGGTCGCCAACACTGAGTTTCCAAGGGTAATGCACATAGATATAGGGCTTTATCCTAACATCTTTACCAATTTTGGCCCCAAAAAGACGCAATAAAAATACCAATACCGAGCTGATCGGCATCAATCCCGACCTGAAAAAGAGCAGGCTGGTTAAATACCAACAGGTTATCTTGAAGCCCGAAGCACCAGGATTGAAATCCTTTTTGTCGAAATTCTTATGAAGCTGGGTTGGCTTGTTCAATTGGCGTATCTGATTTTGATAAAGTTGGCCTGACCGTATTTTTCTTTACCCAATAATAAAGTACAAAGAAAATAATAATATAAACCAGGATATTGAATACCTGTCTCTTATACACATCTCCGAGCCCACGAGACAGTACTCATGATCGCGTATGCCGTCTTCTGCTTGAAAAGGGGGGGGGGGGGGGGGGGGGGGGGGGGGGGGGGGGGGGGGGGGGGGGGGGGG
>NZ_JAELUC010000064.1 GCF_016429155.1 Pedobacter sp. ASV12
CCCCCCCCCCCCCCCCCCCCCCCCCCCCCCCCCCCCCCCCCCCCCCCCCCCCCCCCCCCCCCCCCCCCCCCCCCCCCCCCCCCCCCCCCCCCCCCCCCCCTTTTCCCCAGATGTGTATAAGAGACAGGTTGTGTAGCAGGGAAAACACTTTTGGCTTCGTCTAAAAGCTCAACCAATGTTTTATAGCGAGAGGAGAAATGGCCAATCAGCAATTTCTTGGCATTTACGGTCTGGGCCACTTCTGCCGCCTGTAGCGCCGTAGTATGGTGTGTTTCTTTGGCTCTTTCGAGCATATCATGCAAAAAGGTAGCCTCGTGGTATAAGGTATCGCAATTTCTGATGCTATCAAAATAGGCGGCATCGAACAGCGTATCTGAGCAATAGGCATAGGATTTAGGCGCTGCAGAATCGGTCGTATAATCGGCGTTCAGCAGCGTTTCTCCTCCTGGCAAGGTTAGATCAGCCCCTCTTTTAAGCAAAGGATAACATTCTAAAGGCACATTTTTGGCCTCGAGCTTATCTACCAGCAATTTCCTGAGCCGTTTTTTCTCCGTAAACTTAAAACCTGTACAGGGAATGCGGTGGTTGAGGATAATGGTTTCTACCACTACATCACGGTTTTCGAAAATCACGGCAGGCTGTTCAGGATCGATGGCAAAATACACCAATTCGTAGCGCAACGTTGTATCCGAATGCTTAAACTGCAACGCCAGGATCTCTTGAATGGCTTTGGGGGCGAAGATGTACAAAGGCTTAATCCGACCGTTGAGATGCATGCTAGACAATAAGCCAATCAGGCCGAAATAGTGGTCGCCATGCAAGTGGCTGATGAAGATATAATCTATTTTAGAGGCTTTGAGGCCAAACTTAATGAGCTGTTGCTGCGTACCTTCGCCACAGTCTATCAGGTAAAACTTTTCGTTGCAGTTTAATAATTGGGCAGTGGGATTTCTATTGTATACCGGAGTAGCAGAGCTGCTGCCCAAAATGGTTACCTCAAATTTCATTCAGCCCCTATCCTTTATCTACGCTGCCACGGAGCTCTTTTTCAATCTCCTCCATAAAAATAAGGTCGGTTGCCTCATCCAGTTTGTTCACAAAAACCACCGATTGGTGGAGGTTAGACATCTTGATGATCTTGGCAATGCTTTCGTTTACGCCGCACACCACAAAAACGCCACCAGCACTTTTGCAAAGTCTGTCGCCTACCAGCAAACTGCTCAGGTCTTGCGAGTCGATGCATTCTTTCACTTCAGACAAATCAAGCACAATGTTGCGGTAGCCTTCTGTATTTAACAAAATGAATTCCGACTTTAAGGCCGGGGTATTATCATTGGTGAACTTAGGTTCGTCCAATTTTAAAACCACATATTTTTCGTGCTTATCAGTTGAGAATTTCATATTTCTTAGTTTTTTATCCTAAACGAAATCAGCGATTATTTAGACAACAGGTCGTTAATTGCGTTTTGGGTGTTCTTTTCTATTCTGTTTAAAATGTCGGCCGAAGGATTTTTAACAAATTTTTCGCCGGTAATCTGCTCATATAATTCGATGTAGCGCTCTGAAATCGAGTCTACAATTTCGGGGGTCATGGTTGGCACTACTTGTCCGTCTTTGCCCTGAAAATTGTTTTCGATCAGCCATTTGCGGACAAACTCTTTCGACAATTGCTTTTGAGGTTCTTTGTTTGCCTGTCTTTCTGCATAACCCGCTGCATAAAAATAGCGTGAAGAATCAGGCGTATGAATCTCGTCGATCAGATAAATGGCATCCCCTACCTTACCAAACTCATATTTGGTATCGACCAATATCAAGCCTCTCTGAGCGGCCATTTCGGTACCGCGTGCATAAAGCGCATGGGTGTAGGCTTCGAGTTTTTCATAATCTGGTAACGAAACAATGCCTTTGGCCAGGATATCTTCTTTGGAAATATCTTCGTCGTGGCCAACAGCCGCCTTGGTAGTTGGGGTAATGATGGGCTGTGGCAATTTGTCGTTTTCGTTCAATCCATCAGGCAAGGCCACCCCACAAACCGTTCTCTTGCCAGCACTGTATTCGCGCCAGGCGTGACCGGCCAAATAGCCTCTAATCACCATTTCAACCTTAAACGGCTCGCAAATACGGCCAATGGTTACCATTTCGTCTGGCGTGGCCAATACCCAATTGGGAACAATATCTTGTGTGGCGGCCAAAAACTTGGCGGCGATCTGGTTCAGCACCTGGCCTTTGAAAGGAATGGCTTCGGGCAAAACGACATCGAATGCCGAAATCCTGTCGGTCACTACCATCGCCATTAATTCATCGTTGATGGTATACACATCGCGCACCTTGCCTTTATAAAAATTGCTTTGTTGCGGAAAATTAAAACGGGTTTCTTTAATTGCTCTCATTAGCCTATAAAAATACGATTTTAAACCAAAACCACTAGCGTTTAGCTCGCCTCACAACGTAATTTTATTAAAATTTGTCTAGAACCGCTTCAAAATCAACCACTAAAATGTGTCCTACGACCTGTTCCTTTACCAATACCGTCATGTGGTCATTCATCTTATGCAGCTGCAGCCTTCCCTTAAACAAGGTTGTATCGGGTTCGGCAAGGAATTTTTTCAATGTTTTGCCATTCGTTTGGTGGCAAACTGCTTCTTCATCACCTGCTAAAACAACCAGTCTCAGGTTTTTACTGTCCTGAGATTCGATGGCCAATTTGAAGGGTTCGTTTAACTCGAATTGCATTTGAATGATTTTAAGACCAACAAAGTTTGATTTTTAGTCTGCAGTTCGCCATCGGTTTTTTTAGCAAATCCGACACGAGACCATATACTACTGGATATCCCCGTAGGCTTTTAAAATGGCTTTCACTAATTTATGGCGCACCACATCTTCGCCGCTCAGGTAAATAATGTCAATGCCTTTAATCTCATTCAGAATGCGTAAGGCATTATGCAAGCCCGATTGCGATTTTTTAGGTAAATCGACCTGGGTAATATCGCCAGTAACAATAAATTTTGCTGTTGGGCCCATACGGGTCAGGAACATTTTCAGCTGTAGGTCGGTAGCGTTTTGTGCCTCATCGAGTATCACAAAGCAGTTATCGAGGGTTCGGCCACGCATAAATGCCAAAGGTGCGACTTCGATGGTTCTGTTCTCCAGGTAAAGTTTTAGTTTCTCTGGCGCAATCATATCGTCCAGCGCATCGTACAGCGGACGCAAATAGGGATCTACCTTCTCCTTCAGGTCGCCTGGCAAAAAACCCAGGCTTTCTCCTGCCTCAACGGCCGGACGTGTTAAAATAATCCGCTTGATTTCCTTGTTTTTCAACGCCCTAACAGCTAAGGCAACAGCGGTATAGGTTTTACCGGTACCTGCAGGACCGATGGCAAACAGCACATCGTTTTTACCGATACTGTCAACCATTTTATGCTGATTGGCTGTGCGAGCCTTAACCAATAATCCATGATTGCCATAAACGATTACTTCGCCGCTACTTACTGGCGCAACGGTTGGTGCTTCATCGGTTTTGGCTACTGTTTTTTTGGCACCCAATATCGATTCGACATCGTTGTGCGAAAGTGTTCTGTATTGATCGAGATGGGCAACGAGTTGTTCGAACTTTTGCTCAAAGGCTTTTAGCTCAGCCTCATCCCCCAACGCTTTGACGTCGTTTCCTCTTGCAACGATCTTCAATTTGGGGAAAGCCGCCTTCATCAGCTCGTAGTGTTCGTTGTTAGCGCCCCAAAATTGTACCTGATCGGTTGTTTCTAATGTTAGCTTCAGTTCGTTCAAAATATTGTATTTTTTATTTAGAAGTGTCTATTTTGATTTTAATTTTTGAATATTTGTAGGCGATTTGCCCCTACGCAAGAATAAGAATAAATATTGAATTTTTAATGGCGATTATCACATTAACAACCGACTTAGGCTCCAAGGATTTTTACCAGGCCGCTCTCAAAGGGGGCATCCTGAGCATCCTGCCTACAGCCAATATTGTTGATATTACCCACGAAGTTCCTTCATTTAACATTTCTTACGCAGCCTTTGTACTCAAAAATTCCTATCCCTACTTCCCCAAGAACACGGTACACCTGATCGGTATCGATTCGGTGTACAACGAAAAAACCAAATATGTTGCGCTGCGCTACAGAGACCACTTTTTTGTAGGTGCCGACAACGGCATTTTCTCTTTGCTGTTTGACGAAAAGCCCGACGAAATTGTGGAGCTGAACATTATGCAGGATTTGAAATACCTGCACTTTCCGTTGGTTGATATTTTTGTAAAAGCCGCCATCCATTTGGCCAAGGGGGGCAAACTGAAAGATATTGGCATACCGGCCAACGACATTGAGCAACGCATGTTGCTGCATCCGGTAATTGAGCGCGATATTATCAGGGGAAGCGTGATCTACATCGACACTTTTTGCAATGTAATTACCAATATTACCAAAGACCTGTTTACCAAAATACAGCGCAACCGCGATTTTACGCTCTATTTTAGAAAAAGTGAAACCATTACCCAGTTGAGCTGGCATTACAACGAGGTGCCCGAGGGCGAAAAACTATGCTTGTTTGGGATTAGCAACCATTTGGAAATTGCCATCAATAAAGGCAAGGCCAGCGGTCTTTTGGGTTTACACCTGAGTGATATTGTACGCGTTGAATTCCATCCATAAAATTGATTACCCTATGTTAGTTCGCGTGGTAAAAATGCATTTTGAGCCCGGTTTTATCGATGATTTCAAAACCTTGTTCTCAGGCGTAAAATCGAAAATCAAGGCCTCTGAGGGTTGCGAAGAGGTAAAGCTGTTGCAGCACGAGAGCGAACCTTCTATATTTTTTACCATCAGCTATTGGCAAAGTGCCTACCATCTGGAAAAATACCGCAACTCCGACCTTTTTAAAGAGACCTGGGCCAAGGTAAAGCCTAATTTTGCGCACAAGGCAGAAGCCTGGAGCTTAAACGAATTCTAAACAATGTAGTGAATTGTATTGTTGTTATGGATAATTAACCTATTCCTGCTAAATACGATGATCAAAAAAACAATTCTCCTCTCGTGGCTTTCTTTATTGTTCAGCTTTTATTGCTTTGCGCAAGATACGAGCGCCTATCAGATCCAAAGGCTAAAAATTAACGGCTTGTTGGCCGAAAGAAGCGCTAAATTTGGCCAGTACGAGGAAAGTCTTAATTCACGCACAGGCATATTTGGTTTTCAAACCAAAAACGACATCAGGAATTCGAATGAGATTTTAAGACAAATTGCCATTAACGACAACAACATTTTTCAAGAGCTTAAGGTATTACTTGATTACAAGGATGTACAAATGCAACAGGTACAAACTACGGCCAATACTACTTCTGAACGCATACTCAATTACCGGAAAAGTATTAAAACCCTGCAGGATCAAAACGAAGCGCTAAGCAAACAGCTCAAAAAAGCGGAAAGCTCAAAAGGTATAGCCTACTTGATGATGGGCATAGCTTTGCTGGGTTGCGGGGTATTCGGCTTTTTATGGAAACAAAAAGATGTGAAGCGTTATGAAGAAGCAAATCTTTAAGCTCTTGGTAAAACTCAACAAACTGGTATTGCCTAGCTATTACAAAAAAGACCCCATGAAGCTAAGTATTTTTCAGAAAGCAATATTAGGATTTAGGTATTGGGTTTTGACAAACTCGTTGGAATAGCAGGTAGTGTTGGATGGTGCACATTGCGATGTGGATGGCCACAAATGAATAGATTTCTAATGTCTTGTGTAATGCGTATTAGGATGGCGCAAGGCGTCTACCTGCGCGAGAACAAAACTCAATTGCCTTAATTTCTTAATGTTTGCAAAAACAGAAAAGCCACAGATGAACGGATTTTTAACACTTGTCCTAAGGCGATGGTGTAAGGCGTTTACTTCCCGCGAGAACAAAACTCAATTGCCTTAATTTCTTAATGTTTGCAAAAACAGAAAAGCCACAGATGAAAGGATTTTTAACACTTGTCCTAAGGCGATGGTGTAAGGCGTTTACTTCCCGCGAGAACAAAATTCAATTGCCTTCATTTCCTGATGGTTGCAAAAACAGAAAAGCCACAGATGAACGGATTTCCAACGCTTGGCCCAAGGCGTATTGCAATGAGTTTATCTGTTAATCTGTAGCTATAACATCTTATTACAATGCGCGGCACACGTCGACGAAATCAGTACCGTTGAATTCGGGAATGCAAACGGCATCGCAACAACATGGTATTTCTGAACAGGATATGGTGCCACCGGCCAATATGCAACGCTGTGTTCCATCGTCTGGTACGCAAGGTCCAGTTCCCCCCGTTATTTTTTTCATTTCGGCACGCGACAGTGCCTTAGCTACAAATTGTGTTTTCATACTATTTAGTTTTAGGGTTGATTAGAAAAAGAACAGGCTAAATTGCCCTGCAAACATTGACGAAACCATCGCCATCAAATTCTGAACTGCAATAGAAATCGCAACAACAAGGGATTTCCAAACAAGAAGTAGTTGCACCACCTAACAGGCACTCCCTGTCGCGGTCGTTTTGAGGGATACAATCACCATCGATTCCACCACCACCGGCTATTTTTTTCATTTCGGCACGCGTTAGTGCCTTGGTTGCAAATTGTGTTTTCATACAAATCTGTTTTTTTGTTTTCGGTTATCTTTTTTCAAGATAAGACTAAACAGACTGACTTGCAAGCAATTAACCAGTAAACTTTAGTTCTATTTTTTTACAAAAACTAACCCTTAAAATGATGAGACAGCAATCCGACGAGAAATTTGGGCTCTACCCAGGTTGATTTTGGAGGCATTACCTTATCGGCATCAGCCACATTGATGAGTTGCGCTATGGCCGTCGGCACCAATACAAAAGCTACGGCATTTGTGCCATTGTTCACCTGTTTTTCGAGTTCGCTTAAGGGGGTTTTTCCGCCCTCGAAAGTAATCCTGGCATCTGTTCTGGGATCGTTGATATGTAAAATAGGCAACAAGATGTGATCTTGCAACACGCTCACATCCAAGCAGCCTACCGGATCGTCACTGTAAAGATGGGACTTTGCCTTTAGCTTGTACCAACCAGATTTCAGGCACATGCCAAACTCGTGCAAAATAGTAGGCTTAAACGGCATCGGCATTTTTTCTACCTCAAAAGCTGCCGCCAAAGCACCCAAGAACGCTTCTTCTGTTAAACCGGCCAGATCTCTAACCAAACGGTTATATTCCAGTACTTTGACCTCTTGGGTGTCCATATACACCGTGGAGAAGTAATTGAACTCGGCTGCTTCGTCATTTGCATGGCGAGCTCTTTTATGAAGTCCCATTTTGGCCATCGAAGCGGCCCTGTGGTGTCCATCGGCAATATAAACCACGGGTATTTGGGCAAAAGCATCAACCAAGACGGTCAAATCATTCGGTTCATTAATTGTCCACACCCGATGTTCGGTAGCATCGGCAAAACAAAAATCGATTGCCGGCTTTTGGGCAAGGTATTTTTCCATTATGCTTTTCACCTGCGCATTGGGATGGTAGGTGATCAGCACCGGATTGGCGTCCAAATCTGTCTGCTGCAGGTATTCGGCCAACAGTTTTTCCCTTCTTTCTACCGTATGCTCATGCTTTTTGATATGCCCTTCCAAGTAATCGCTGATATGGGTAAGCGTCCAGATTCCTGTTTGCAACAAGCCATCGTGTTTTACCTGATAGATGTAAATAGCTGGCAGTTCTTCGGTAACCAATACTTGCTGCTCGATAAAATCGTCGAGGTTCTCGTTGATCTTTTTGAATACCAGTTCCTGTCGCGAACCGCGCAGATAGGGATTGTCTAGTTCGGGATTGATCAGATGCAAGAAGCTGATCGGATTTTCTGAGGCAATTAGCCTGGCCTGGCCCGTGCTGTAGTGTTCAAGCGGGCGCGTAACTACTTTAGCCAATAAGGCAGCAGCGGGTTTTAAGGCACAAAAAGGCTTGATCCTAGGCATCAGGATTTATAAATGGTTTAAGACGAAGATAGCTTTGCTTATTGTCTTTTTCAAGATTATTTTCTCAAAATCGGCTAATATAGGGTCAAAAAAAAATCTCCGACCAATAGCCGGAGATTTTCTATATTCAATAATCGAATACTTATTTATTAAAATGTTCAATGATCAAATTGGCTAGTTCTGTGCCGATACGCTCTTGGGCTTCGTTGGTAGAAGCGCCAATGTGCGGGGTTAAAGAAATCTTTGGATGGCTTAAGATAGCTTGCGAAGGATTTGGCTCGTTATCAAACACATCCAGGCCAGCAAAAGCAACTTTTCCTGAATCTAAGGCCTGCATAAGGGCCTGTTCATCAATAGTACCACCACGAGAACAGTTAACCACGCCTACGCCGGGCTTCATGGCTTCAAACTCTGCGGCGCCCAAAATAGGCTGGTCGGCAAATGGTGTATGCAGCGAAATAAAATCGCTGTCGGCAATTACTTCTGCCAAACTTACGGTCTGTACCGGAATATCGACCTTAATACCTCCCTGAAAATTTAACGAGATGCTGCCACTATAGGGATGAAGATCGTAAGCCAATACATTCATGCCCAAGCCCAGTGCCAAGCTTGCCGTTTCTCTGCCTATGCGGCCAAAACCAATAATCCCCAAGGTTTTACCTCTCAATTCGGTTCCTTTGGCGTATGCTTTTTTCAAATCGTTGAATTTGGCATGACCTTCTATCGGCATTTTACGGTTCGAATCGTACAGGAAACGAATTCCTGTAAATAAATGCGAAAAAACCAATTCGGCTACCGATAGCGACGAGGCCGCTGGCGTATTGACCACGGCTACGCCTTTGCTACGGGCATATTCTACATCAATGTTATCCATACCCACACCGCCCCTACCAATGAGCTTGATATTCGGACAGGCATCAATCAGTTCTTTTCTCACTTTGGTGGCACTGCGTACAGTAATGCCGTCGTAATTTAGCAAAGCTTGCGCCAGCTGGTCCTGTGGAATGGTTTGGGTATCGACCGTGATACCGGCATCTTCTAGTAATTTCTTTCCAATTGGATCTATGCCATCATTGGCGAGTATCTTGATCATAACTTATTTGGCGTGTTTTTCTTCAAAAGTTTGCATTAAATCGATAAGTGCGTGAACGCTGGTAATTGGCAAGGCATTGTACATAGAAGCCCTGAAGCCTCCTACGCTCCTATGGCCTTTTAAGCCTTCGAAGCCGTTTTCATCGGCAAATTTCAGGAATGGTTTTTCCAACTCGGGGTTTTCCATCACAAAACAAACGTTCATTCGCGAGCGGTCTTCTACTGCACAGGTTCCCTTAAACAAGGAGTTCCTGTCAATTTCGGCATACAGTGCCTGTGCTTTGGCTTTGTTCTCTTTTTCAATTTCGGCTACGCCGCCTTTAGATTTTAGCCAATTCAAGTTCAACATGGCCACATAAATGGAGAATACCGGTGGGGTATTGTACATGGAGCCATTGTCTATATGTTGCTTATAGTCTAACATAGAAGGAATAGCCCTGCCGGTTTTGCCCAAAATTTCGTCTTTTACAATGACAATGGTCAAACCTGCCGGACCAATATTTTTCTGCGCACCTGCATAAATGAGGTCGAATTTAGACACGTCCACTACACGGCTCATGATATCTGACGACATGTCGCAAACCATTGGCACCTTGGTATCGGGAAAATCGAACATTTCTGTACCATAAATGGTATTGTTGGAAGTGCAATGAAAATAAGCACTATCGGCCGGAATGGTATAATCTTTAGGGATGAAGGTAAAATTAGCCTCTTTAGACGAAGCTACTACGTTGGCCTGTCCAAAATACTTTACTTCCTTGATGGCTTTGTTGGCCCAAACACCGGTTTCTAAATAAGCCGCTGTTTTGCCTTCGGGCAACAAGTTCATTGGCACCATGGCAAACTGCATGCTTGCCCCTCCCTGTAAAAACAAAACGGAGTAGCCCGAGGGTACATTCAAAAGCTCTTTTACCAATTTGCTGGCTTCCTCAATCACCGATTCGAATTCGGGGCTGCGATGAGAAATTTCCAAAATTGATAGTCCGTCTTTAAAATCTACAACTGCTCTAGAAGCTTGTTTAAATACTTCCTGAGGTAAAATGCAGGGACCTGCTCCAAAATTGTGTCTCATTTTTATTTGATTTTTAGTTAGTGTAAATTTAACACTTTCTATCCTAATTATTGACGGTTTTTGAACTTTAGGATCAATTTAAAATTGAACTGTCGGCCGGTTAAGTAATTAGGTACAGCATAGTGCACATTGTCGACGTCTTTTAGCCACAAATACGATACCGTGTTATTGACATTGAGCAAATTAAAAACTTCAAAATAAGCGATAAACGAACTAAAGTACCTATCCAGTAGTTTAGGCTTCCGCAGTGCGGCATCGTCTAAAAAATCCTTAGAAAATCCAATATCAACCCGCTTATAGGCAGGGATTTGGAAATCGTCTGAGTAGTGGTCGCTTTGAGGCGAACCAATTGGCAAACGCGATCCGTACAACAGGTTCAAATGTACCTTATAGGTTGGACTTTTCAGCAGCCTATCCTGAAAAAATATGGAAAAATTAACCCGCTGATCGGTTGGGCGTTTCAAATAGCCCGGATAGAGGGTCACCAATTGTCCGGAGGCATCTTTCTTGGTATACGAATCGCCAATAATGTCCTGGTCGGCTTTCATCAGCGATAGCCTGAAATACGAAACAAGGTCTTTTACAAACTCCCCGCCTACGCTAAAATCAGCTCCATAAGTGTGCCCCTTGGCCACCTGGTCTGACAGGTATTTGATCCTCACATTGTCAATTACATAGGGAATTAATCGGTCTGCATATTTAAAATAGGCTTCGGCGCTAAATTTGAGGCGCGTGCCGAGGCCATCGAAGGCATAATCAAAGCTGGCCGAGGTGTTGTAAGAACGCTGTGCCTTTTGGTCGAGAAACAAAGTTCCATCATAAGCCCTGATGCTGCGATAGGTTGGCGCCTGCTGGTAAACGCCTGCCGTAAAGCGGATAATTTTATTGTTGCTTGGCGGCCGATAAGCCAAGAGCAAACGCGGGCTTAGCAAAAACTGAGAATTTAAGCTGTTATAATTGCCACGCACACCGATTTGCAGGTCGGTATTTTTGGTCAGGCTATAGCTATCTTGGATAAATGCGGTATAATTAAAGATATCGACCTTATTTTTGACGCTGATGGCCTGATCTACATAGAATTTTTTCGAATCGTAAGGCAAAATGTAACCGGCCGAATCCGTTAAATGATATTCGTTCAGTTCGTCTCTAAAATTGTTGTATTCGAACCTGGCGCCCCAGGAGAAAAGATGGTTGTTAAAATTCTGTTCCAATTTAACTTCCGAACTATAGGCCTGCGAGTTGAGGCTGTTGCGGGCATAGTTAAGGTAGGTACCAATGCCCCTATTGGCCCTTACCGTGGTAAATCCACCCGAATTGAAGCCTGGCTCCAGCTCGTCGAAAATGTAGCGGCCTTCAATATCGAAACGCTCCCTTTCTTTAGTATTGAAATAGCTGTTGATCCATTTGATGACCAAATTGGGCTGTGGGCTGAGCGTTGCCGTAACAGCCCCGCCAGAGGTACGGTAACTGTCTATCTCCTGACCATTATAGGCAATATTTAAGCGCAACTGGGTATCGAGGGTACCAAATTGGGTTTCGCGGTCTTCGGGCACCAATTTGAACTGCCCCACATTAAAATTACCCAAGGCGCTTAAGCTGAAGCGGTCAGAAAAACTGTACTGATACAACACCTGGGCATCGCCAAAATTGGGGTTGTAACTGCCCTTGTTGTCTTGCTGATTGAGTACGTTGCTGTTGTTTTTGTAGCGAAGGCCTACCAATAGATAACTTTTAGGCTGTACATATTTTGCGGTGAGTGAAGTGCCCAAAAGGCCTGTGGTGAGCAACAGCTGATTGCTGTCTGGCCTATCGTACCTTACATCGAGCACCGACGACAGCTTATCGCCGTAGCGGGCCTCAAAGCCTCCGGCCGAAAATTTGGCGCGGGTTACCAAATCGCCATTGATGAAACTGAGTCCCTCCTGTTGTCCATTCCTGATCAAAACAGGTCTATTTATTTCTACATCGTTTACGTAAAGTAGGTTTTCATCGAAACTCCCGCCCCTCACGCTGTATTGCGAGCTGAGTTCGTTATTGGTTGAAACGCCGGGCAATGTTTTTAAAATGGCTTCGAAATTGCCAGAAACCGAGGGCAAAGCAGGCAAATCGGCAATATTGATGGTACTGGTGTTGGTCAGTTGGTTTTGCCTATTGGTTACCGTTACCTGTTCCAGCTCGTTGATATTGGGAATGAGGGTAATATTCCTGATTAATCGCCCTGCTACCTTTTCGTTAATCTTAAGCAGCACCGGCTTGTAGCCTAACAGGTTGTATTTAATGGTAAAAGAAGTGGTTTTAGCATAAATGGTGTAAGTACCATCAGCAGCCGTCAGGGTAGATTCCTGCTGCCCAAGTATAGAAACCGTAACTTGTTGCAGCGGATCGCTTTTGGCATCGCCCACCATGCCCGTAACCCTTACCATTGGCTGCGCATTAACCAAAGCACAGCTCAACAATAAGACCAAAATAGACAGGTAGGTTTTGAGCATTGGCGACGGGATTTAGCTATGTTGCGTGCCTACTTCAACCTGTTTCAGATCGGCAATCATCCGAACAGGATCTGGCGCTGCAAAAATGGCATTGCCAGCTACAAAGGCATTGGCACCGGCCTCGATTAGACTGCCGATGTTCGAGATGCCTACCCCTCCATCAACTTCTATGATCAGCTCCGGACGGATCTGATTGGCCATTTGCTTCAGTTCTCTCACTTTATTTAGGGTTTGGGGAATGAATTGCTGTCCACCAAAGCCAGGATTTACCGACATGACCAAAACCAGGTCGAGATCAACTAAAATATCTTTGAGCAAATTTACCGGCGTATGCGGATTAATGGCTACGCCAGCTTTGCAACCTGTGGTCTTGATCTGTTGCACTACCCGATGCAGGTGCACGCAGGCCTCGTAATGAACCGTAATGATATTGGCACCGGCATTGGCAAACTCCTGTACATACCTTTCGGGATTAACAATCATCAAATGCACATCGAAAGGCTTTTTTGCATATTTTTTGGCTGCTGTAATTACCGGAAAACCAAAAGAAATATTCGGCACAAAAACGCCGTCCATCACATCTACGTGAAACCAATCAGCCTCGCTGTTGTTGATCATTTCAATATCACGCTGCAGGTTGGCAAAATCGGCCGAAAGCAAGGATGGGGCGATGAGGTGTTTCATTGGTCAGTATCTATATTTTTTCGTTTTTATGCAATACCTGCAAGTTACAAAATCATTTCAAACAAAGTAAATTCCAACAAAAAACCCTTTCAGCAAAAACTGAAAGGGTTGTATGATTTGTCGCCATCCCGAAATTGCTTCGGCCTAACGAATATGGCAGCTTAAGCTTGTGGCGCTGCAGCTTCTGGCTTTGGAGGCCTTGGCAACAATACTTTGCGGGAAAGTTTCATTTTGCCTTGTTTATCTACATCCAATAGCTTCACTTCCACGATATCGCCTTCTTTGAAAACGCCATCCATCGTTTCTAAACGGGTCCAGTCGATTTCAGAGATGTGCAACAAGCCGTCTTTTCCTGGCATAATCTCAACGAAAGCACCAAAAGGCATGATCGATTTTACTTTACCCGTATAGATTTCGCCGATTTCCGGCTTGGCTGCGATGGCACGGATACGCGCAACAGCCGCATCAATCGACGCTTTATTATCTGCAAATACCTCAACGATACCTTTGTTGTCAACCTCTTCGATAGAGATGCTTGCACCGGTTTCGCGTTGCATTTCCTGGATAATTTTACCGCCTGGTCCGATAACCGCACCAATAAATTCTTTATCGATGGTTAACGAAACGATACGAGGTGCGTGTGGCTTGTAATCGGCAGCAGGCTCGCTAATGGTTTTCTTCATCTCGTTCAAGATGTGCAAACGACCCTCTTTAGCCTGGTTCAATGCCTTGGTCAAAACTTCGTATGATAAGCCATGGATTTTCAAGTCCATTTGACAGGCAACGATACCATTTTCGGTACCGGTTACTTTAAAGTCCATATCGCCCAAGTGATCTTCATCGCCTAGGATATCAGAAAGAATAGCATATTTACCCGATTTGCTGTCGGTAATCAAGCCCATGGCGATACCAGAAACTGGCGCCTTGATTTTAATACCTGCATCCATCAAAGCCAAAGTTCCTGCACAAACTGTAGCCATTGACGACGAACCGTTAGATTCCAAAATATCAGAAACGATACGGATGGTATATGGATTAGCTTCGCCAGTTGGCAAAACTTTTTTCAATGAACGCATAGCCAAGTTACCGTGGCCAACCTCACGACGACCAACGCCCCTGTTTGGTCTTACCTCTCCGGTTGAGAAACCAGGGAAGTTATAGTGTAACAAGAATTTATTGTAGCCATTGATGAAAGCACCGTCGATCATTTGCTCGTCGTCTTTGCTGCCCAAGGTAACCGAAGTTAATGACTGGGTTTCGCCACGGGTAAATACCGCCGAACCGTGCGCTGCAGGCAAATAGCCAACTTCGCTCCAGATTGGACGGATCTGCGTAGTGGTACGGCCATCCAAACGGATGCCTTCGTCTAATAACAAGTTACGTACGGCATCGTACTGTACATCATGGTAGTATTTTTTGATCAAAGCTTTGGTCAAATCAGGGGTATCTTCCGACTGATTTTCAAGCATATCGTTAATTACAGCCGTGAAAGCCTCTGAACGGGCCTCTTTGGTACTTGCTGATTTAGCGATTTCATATACTTGCGAATAAGCTTCTGCATATACTTTTTCGCGCAATTCGGCATCGTGATCTTCGTGGCTGTACAAACGTTTCATGGTTTTGCCAGCTTCTTCCTGCAGTTCTAATTGAACCTTGCATTGAACACGGATAGCCTCGTGTGCAAATTTGATGGCTTCAACCATTTCTTCTTCCTGGATTTCGTCGGCTTCACCCTCAACCATCACGATATCGTGGTGTGAACCGGCAACAACGAACTCTAAAGTAGCGCGTTCCAGATCGCTTAAGTAAGGGTTGATTACTAATTTTCCATCGATTTTAGCTACGCGAACTTCCGAAATCGGTCCGTTAAACGGAATATCGGAAACCGCTAAAGCCGCCGAAGCCGCTAAACCTGCCAAACAGTCTGGCATAATGTTTTTGTCGGCAGAAATCAGAGAGATCATCACCTGCGTATCCGCATGATAATCTTCTGGAAACATCGGACGTAAGGCCCTGTCTACCAAACGAGAGATCAAAACCTCATAATCAGATAATTTAGCCTCGCGACGCAAGAAACCACCTGGAATACGGCCGGTTGCCGCATATTTTTCTTGATAATCAACCGATAATGGCAAAAAGTCGGTACCTGGTTTGGCGCCAACTGTCGATACTACTGTTGCCAGCAACATGGTATCTCCCATTTTTACAACTACAGAACCATCGGCTTGTTTGGCCAGTTTGCCTGTTTCGATTTCTACAATTCTTCCATCGCCCAAATCGAACGATTTTTTTATTACATTCATTTACAAATTGTTGTGATGTGCTTTTTCCTCTTTGAAACACATCTTGTTTATATTTATTTTTCTGGTTGTTAAAAGCAAAAAAGCCACTCTTAACGAATGGCTTTTAATGATAAAAGCTTATTTAATGATATCCCTAAGCTCAAGAGCTTTGATGATAGCACGATAGCGCTCAATATCTTTTTTGTATAGGTAAGCCAAAATTCCGCGACGTTTACCTACCAATTTTTGAAGCGATAACTGAGTAGAGAAATCTTTACGATTTTTCTTTAAGTGCTCTGTTAAATGCGCAATACGGTAAGTAAACAATGCTACCTGACCTTCTGCAGAACCCGTGTTGGTTTCTGTTTCGCCGTGTTTTTTGAAAATTTCGGCCTTTACCTCTTTACTTAAATACATTCTTGAATGATACTAAAGTGTTTATAAATTAATTAATTGTGGCGCAAAGATAATGTATTTTTATGGATTAGCAAAGCAAAAACATTTTAGTAAAAACTGCAATACTGCACTGAAAGCTAACGGGTTAAGACCGTTGCTACTTTTGGCCTGCTTTGCCGGCATGTTTTTCTTGTTTAACTCAAACAGACTTACGCATACTGACTGACGAACGCGTTCAACCTTTAGAGTCTTTCTGCTCGACTCTGAAGGTTGTTTTTGAAAATGCAACCACCTAAGACGTTTAAGCGCCTAAGTTCTGTATCCTTCAACAAAAACTAAATGCCCTTATTGCCTTAATGGCGAAAACTTTGCTGACTAATCTTTACTCTATTCCGCTACGTTCGAATGAGTTTTTTGAAAATATAACCACCTAAGACACCCAAGAGCACCTAAGTTCCAATCGCCGGAAAACAAAATTGCAGCCCCATCAAAAGAAATCGAAACATATTCGATAGCTTAACGGTTTATGTTGGCAAAAACCATACTCATGGAAAATCTATTCATTTTAGCACTTCCTGTGGCCTGTATCGCCTGGACCTTCACCAAAGAAGAGGTTTTTAAAGAATTGCGTGAATTTTGCGTTGCCCACTCCAAAGGATGCAAGCACCTGTACCAGCGCAAATTTTTCTATCTTTTTACCTGCGAATATTGCTTTAGCCATTATGTAACGCTATTCATCCTGCTCATTACCCAGTACAAGTTGATTTACCCCGACTGGCGAGGCTATGTTATTTCGGGCTTTTCACTGGTATGGATAGCCAATGTATACATGAGCATTTACAACTTGATTAGAATTGACCTGAAAAAACAAAAAATCATCACAAAGAAAGAGGAAAGCGAATTGCCTCCAACTGAAGAAAATCAAGGCTGATGAAGGCCAGCCAATGCACGCCCATCTTTATTAAATCCAATAAAATGGTATATTTACGTCCAAGCAAATGCAAAAAATGGCACAAGGTTTAAAAGACGGCGACAACTGCAAGGTAACCGCAGGAACACACAAGGATAAAACCGGAACAGTAAGCGATATCAACACCAGCAAGACCGGACACCTCACCATAACCGTAACCCAACCAAATGGCGTAAGGTTTAAAACTCTTGCCAAAAACGTAGTTGTTTTAACTGGCAAATAACCTAAAACTAAAGCAGTTCGAGCAGGTCTTTCTTACTCATCGACTTCAAAAAAGAGCTTTCAGCCTTGATGAGGTTGTTGGCCAAGTCTTTTTTGGTTTCCTGCATAAGCATGATTTTTTCTTCAATGGTATCGGGACAGATGAGGCGTACCGCCATTACATTCTGATGTTGGCCAATGCGGTAAGCTCTATCGATAGCTTGGGTTTCTACTGCAGGGTTCCACCAGGGATCGATCAAATAAACATAGCCTGCTTGGGTAAGATTTAGGCCTACGCCTCCGGCTTTCAGACTGATGAGAAATACCCTCACTTCATCGTCCTGCTGAAACGAGTTTACCACAGCCTCTCGGTTCTTGGTTTCGCCGGTAAGATAGGCAAATGTAAGATGACGCTGTTCCAGTTCGGCTTTCACGAGCGCTAACATGCCTACAAACTGCGAAAACACCAAGATCTTATGGTACGGCGATTTGCTAACGATCTGTTCCAACAACACGTCCATTTTGGCCGAGACATCGCCATAGTACTTTTCCTTGCTCAGCATGGCGGGCGAATTACAGATCTGCCGCAGTTTGGTGATGCCCTGCAACACGTGCATGCTGCTTTTTTGCAACTCATCTTCTGAAGTGCCCATCAAATAATCCCTGATTTCTGTCCGGCAGCTTTCATAGATTTCGCGTTGCTGCTTGCCCATTTCACAGTAAATAACCATTTCAGTCTTATCGGGGAGTTCTTGGGCCACCTGTTCTTTGGTCCGCCTCAGCACAAAGGGCTTGATGCGGCTTTGCAGTTCCAAAGCTCGCTTCTTCTCCTTAAATTGATCAATCGGGATCGAATACAGCCTTTTAAACTGCTCCCTGCTCCCCAATAAACCCGGACAGGCAAAAGAAAGCTGGCCATACAAATCGAAAGTGTTGTTTTCGATGGGCGTGCCTGTCATCACGATCTTGTTGCGCGACCTCAGCAAGCGGGCGGCTTTGTAGCGTTGCGAATCTGGATTTTTAATGGCCTGCGATTCGTCGAGGATGATATAATTAAAGAAATAATCCTTTAGCCAGCTTACATCGGCCAATAGAGTGCCGTAAGAAGTGAGGATAATCTGATGCGATTTGAAATCGGCAACTAATTTAGAGCGGTCGGCGCCATAAATGGTCAGTACTTTTAACGTTGGCGCAAATTTCTTGATTTCCTGTTGCCAATTGAACACCAGGGAAGCAGGTACAACGACCAGGTTGGTATTTTGAGCTGTTCTTTCCTGTTGAGCCAAGATAAAAGCCAGCACCTGAAGTGTTTTGCCCAGGCCCATATCGTCGGCTAAGCAAGCTCCAAAATTAAATCCGTCGAGAAAATTAAGCCAGTTCAGTCCTTCACGCTGGTATTCGCGTAAGTTGGCTTGCAATGCCTCGGGTACTTCAACACTTTCAATGGCATCGAAAGCAGCCAATTTAGTACGATACAGTTTTATCCGCTCCCGGCTTTCCAAGTCTAATTGTTCGGCCTCATACAAGGCTTCGACCAGGCTAAAATTAATATGCGAGGTTCTCAGCACTTCTCCTACCGCTTCACCGGCACCAAAATATCCTTCCAGCTTTTGCAGCCATTCGTCGGGTATAATGCCATGCGTGCCATCGTCCAATACCACGAATTTGTTCTTGTTCCTGATCGATTTATGCAAATGCTTAAGCGATACGGTTTGCTGGTTGAATTTCACTTTGACGGCAGTTTCGAACCAATCGATACCGCTGATGACATTAATCGCAATCTCGGCCTGATACTGACTCAACTTGTTTTCTTTCAACTCGTTAAATCCTAAAATAACAATACCCATACTTCGCCAAGCCTCAAATGCCTCGAGAAACCAGGCAGGTTCCAAGAAATGTTTGCGGTGCATGTAAAAGCAATCGGCATGCCTTTGTTCGGCAAACTCGGCCACCTGCTCCATCAAATAAGGATGCGATTTGGCAATGGTGGTGATGAACTGGAGCTCTTTTTCCTTATCCCGATCAAGGGTAAACAACTTGCCCCTCTTGTCTTTGCATTGAATTTGCTTTTGCGAAATAACGGGTATTTCCAGGTTGCCATATTTCATGACGGGCGTAAGCAGCACAAAATCTTCCGATTCCGACAAATACACCAGCTGCTCGTTGTCTAGATCAAAACCCTGTTCTACGCGTTGCTTTTCGGTAGCTGGCTTGAGGTAGGCATAATTAATCTTGACCTTCTCTTCTAGTACCGACAATATTTTTTCCCGAAATTCTTCGTAAGCATCGCGTTCAAGTACCAAATTGTTTCGATGCTGCTTAAAAAAATCGATAATATTCAGAAAATTGGGATTGCCAACCAAATGCAGCTGTTGGTCCAATTTCACAAAATAACGGTAATGCAATTCGATGGCTTGCATGGAATAAGTCTTACCCGCTACATGTAGCCTGCCCGAAATGGCAAAAGTATCTCCCCTTTCATCAATGTCGAGCTCCAAATCGGGCTTGAGCAAAGAGAACTTTGCCGGCACAATCGAGGTGGCCGTAATGGTAGAGGCTTTTTTCTCGTCGTGCAGATAGCAATCGAGCTTTAACGGATTGGCTACCACTGCCTTTAGGGCTTCAATATCTGATTCCGTTTTGCCATCGTCGTAATTGTTTTTGAAACGCGACAGACCGGCCAAAAACTTAATTTCCTCTTGTTTTTCGGCCTTCCAGATCCTATCCATCGGGTCGATAAAGTGCAAAGGATTTTTGAGTTTGCCATTCTTCGCTTTTTCGGCAACAATGAGATCGATAACCAAGTGCCTGTAAAAACGATGCCGGCTAAACACCAAGGCCATTTCCCTCTCATCGGGCAAAGGCAGATGCTTAGGCTTGCCCTGCAACACGGGTATCAGTTTATCGTAGTCGACATGAATTGGATTAAAGCCTTCTTTTTCCATCGGGCGTTAAAGATAAAACAATATGTACGATTAAGCATGCCGCATTCAAAGAATTGGGGAAAAACTTACTAACATATTTAGCATCACCCTATAAAACACTACTTAATTTAGTTAAATTTGCAACATGAGCCATCATGAGTTGCCCAATGCCCTAGCAGATCAGGTATTTGAGTTTATCGAATACACCAATCAGTCTATTTTCCTGACGGGAAAAGCGGGAACGGGAAAAACAACCCTACTTAAGCGAATCAAGAACAACAGCACCAAAAAAATGGTGGTGGTTGCCCCTACCGGCGTGGCCGCCATGAATGCCAAAGGCACAACCATCAATTCCTTTTTCCAATTGCCTCCGGGTTCTTTTTTTCCAGGCGACATCAATCTGCAAAACCTACAGGCGGGCATCAGTTCCATCCAGTCGACCGTTAGCAGCCTCAGCTACAGCAAAGACAAGCTCAAACTGTTTAACGAACTGGAGCTTCTGGTTATCGACGAGGTTTCGATGGTGCGTTGCGACGTATTGGATGTGGTTGATGCGGTATTGCGCTCGGTTAGGAAAAACAACCTGCCTTTTGGCGGCCTGCAGCTGCTGCTCATCGGCGATTTATACCAGCTTCCGCCCGTAAGCAAGCAGGAAGAATGGGCCTTTTTAAGCAAAGCCTATCCATCGCCCTACTTTTTCGATTCCTTGGTTATCCGCAGGCATCCGGTGCTGCAGCTGGAGCTGACCACGGTTTTTAGGCAGACAGAAGAAGCTTTTATAAAGATTTTAAATGACATCCGAAACAACCAGATTGACGAGGAAGGATTAAGCCTACTCAACGAGCGTTACGACCCTACATTTAAAGATGAGGGCGATTTAAATCCGATCATCATCACCTCGCATAATGCGGAAGCGAATTTAATCAACAAGGAAAAGCTCAACGAATTGCCTGGCGAAATCTATACGGCCAATGCCGAAATCAACGGAGAATTTAAGGATTTGGGCATACAAGCCGAAACGGAGCTGCAGCTCAAAGTTGGCGCACAGGTGATGTTCATTAAAAACGATACCGGCGAAAACCGGCGGTTTTATAATGGCAAAATCGGCAAGATCAAATCGATTGACCATGGCGAAATCTATGTGGCTTTTCCCGATGAAGAACCACTTTTATTGGAAAAAAGTGCTTGGCAGTCGTTCGAGTACAAAATAGGCGACGATGATGTGATTGCACAGCAACAGGTGGGCGAATTTTCGCAATACCCTATCAAACTGGCTTGGGCAGTAACTATCCACAAAAGTCAGGGCCTAACCTTCGACCATGCGGTGATCGATGCCGGAAAATCGTTTGTTGCCGGCCAGGTGTATGTGGCCTTAAGCCGGGTTAGGACGCTCAATGGACTGGTTTTGAAGTCAAAGATCAATAAGGATAGCTTAAGGTCGAACAAGGAAGTACTGGCTTATCTGCACCCCGTACAAACCGAGGCCTTAACCGAGCTCATTGGCAAGGCCAAAGAACGGTTCATCCTGCAACTGGTTTTGGATCGTTTCTCTTTCCGGAATATTGCTCATGAGCTCGACTTGATGCACCAAGATGCAGCCATTGGCCAGGCCAACATTCCCCTACTCAAGGCACAATTACTGGAACTTCAAACAACACTGCATAGTTTAATTCAACTTTTAGACAAGTTTGTGGCTCAGGTAAGGCAAATTCATGAGCAAAACGGGTTTGAAGGTCAACAAGCCATCCAATCAAGGATCGAATCGGCCAAAGATTATTTCACCAAGGAACTGACGATCAAGCTGCTCAATCCGGCACTTAAAATGATCCGGGTGAAACCGAAAAACAAAATCCAGCAACAGGTGCAGCACCAATTCCAAAAGTTGAGGCAACAAATAGAAAACAAAATCACACTGATGCACATTGGCGCAGGCTTGCTCCAAGAACCATTAAAAGCTGCTGCTTATACCGACTGGATTGCAAAGCACAGGAAACAGCTGGCTGTAGCGCAAGATTCGTCAACAGCCAAGCAAGTGGTGAGTTTGGAGTTGTTTTAGGAGACTAGGTTAGCTATGGCCAATTAAGCATTTGTTTAAGCTGCCCTCAACAAATCAAAAGCAAGCGGTATTCGCCTTCGTTTTCCTGAGGGGCGCGATGCACACAGGGCAATACCTGTTGCTCAGGATGATCGACCGCCAATTTCCATAGATGGCCCAGGCCTAGATTTAAAGGTGTAGCATGAGGTTTAGGACGATAATGCAAATCGAAAAAATATTCTTTCAGAAAGCTTTCAAATCCCCCATCCGGACCATCAAATAAATCCAGTAGCTTTTGCCGGATTTCTGGAATTAAAATTTGCTGTTCAACCTGATCATTCGGCAAAATATCACTTGCCGCGCCATAATAAGTACATAAAAAGGTGTCGGTAGCTACAGGCGAACGATCTACGTGGTAAGAATACACGTCGGTGGAGATGAAATCAAAGGCTTCATCCCGCTCGTAACTTTTGAGCAGATTGAGTACTGGCGACAGGCCTAAAGCTCCCAAAAACTTTAGATCTTCTAATATGGTTATCCTGGCCATGGCTCCCTCTGCAGATAAGGTCAAGGACAAAAGCTCTTCAACAGTAATCTCCGTTACGTTTTCTTTCAATTGAAGCTTGGAGGCCACTTCCTTAAAATCTCCAGTCAAATCCCTAGGCCAGCATATGGCGTTTATGGAACCTCGAAACTCCATATCAATCAATGCCTCGAACGAGGAAACTACTCCCACCTGACTGCTATTGGCAAATTTGCTGTTCACGCTTTTAAATCCAGTTGCCAAAGCTATTAAAAAAGAATGATCAGGGCGAAACCCCAAAAAAAGTGTAGCAAATAACTAGCCGAAATGCTCTCGAATGGAAATAACGGCAATAGGCGCTGCATTTGCCAATACACGAAATAAAAAAAATCATGGGGTAACATTTTTCAAAACGGGTTGATATCATGGTGAAAACAATCATTATTCACCTTAAAGAAAACAGTTATGAAAAAGTTTATTCAAATCACTGGTATTTTAACAATTGCAGTAGTTACTTTTTTTTCTTGTAAAAAAGAAAAAACAGAGCAAAAAGAAGAAGAACGATTTTCGGTAGCGATGAAAGTTGTTACTGCTCAAACAACCGAAAATGCTGTAATTATAGGCACCAAAGCAGAGCTTAAAGCCGCACTTGCAGCAAAAGAAGGCCCCGTATACCTTAAAAAAATCGCGAAGACCAATAACTTGTTTATTCCTATCGTTGGCGAAGGATCAGGTCCTTCAAATCCAATGCTGCCATGCAACCAAGAGATAGATGCCTACGTTAACGCACATCAAGCCGAGTGGCAGCAACAAGCAAACCAAACCTGCACAACCGTAATGGTATGTGTAACCTGTCCAAATGCCGGTGGCGGTTTATATGTGATGTATATTATCAAGCCAACCTCGCCACGATGCGCCATTGCATTGCCATTTGAACAACAGTTTAAATTAGCTGCATTTAATTTTGGCAACGACCAATTAGAAAGCGAAGCCGTAGCTTCTTTCATCAAAAACAACTAGAAGATATTCTTAATGGTCTTCTGCATCCAAAAGGCACAAGTATTGCTTGTGCCTTTTGCTTTATGGTACAGCGTTATCAATATCCGTTATGCATTGCGCAAATTTTAAATCAAAAAGTCCAGTGCTTACTGAACCTTTTTACAGTTTCATTCGGCAAGAGCATAAATATTTCATTACAAAGGAATTGAGCAATTAAAGGAAAAGAACAATCAGAAATCAATTCAAATCTTATATCTTGCGTCTATATTGACGCCAAATGAACCCTAAGAACCACAACGCCGAAGTGCGAATCAACTCTCACCCCATTAATGGCAGGCTTTATTCCTCAGACATTTGACAGCTTTGGCTTTTAAGAAAACCAATGCATTATAAATGCAACAATGATTTAGTCTATTTAACAAACTCCTCCTATTACTTAATCCAAAACAATGAAAAAACTCTCTAGCCTATTTTTGCTCTTAGCTTCCAGTTTTGTTATCCAAGCGCAAACCACTATCACCAGCAAGAATTTCTCTACTGTTGCCAAATTCCAGAATGTTACAAGCAACAAAGAAGAAAAGTACAACCTAGCACTTGCCAAAAACTCTTCGACAGGCACATATGCACTTTTGGTAGAACATACCATTTCCGATTTTAGTAAAAACTTAATGGATACCGCAGGGCTTTCCATTAAGCTAGAGGTATATAAGGAAATTAAACGTGGCGCAAAAACCTGGGCGGAAACCGACATGGTTTCGTTACTGCCAACAGCAACCCAGCCTACCACAAACAGTAAGGGAAGAGTATATGCATTTAACCTACCAGACATCCTATTAAACGACATTAAAAACCAAAAGATTTGGCAGTTTACTTTGGTCAACGAAAACCCGAAAAGCGAATATCACGCTGTTTCCGAAAAGCAAATTGGTTTTACCGACCAGGGAAAGAATTTCTTCCTCACAAATAGTGCTTTGTTAGTTCCAAAAAGCAAGCAGGGTTCATTTGCTGATATGACTGCCTATAAAACAAAACTAATTCCGCTCTATTCTTTGTTCAGAAAAGATATCTCCACCGTAGATAAGGTTTTAGGAAAACCGATCGAAACCATTACCCAAAACAATTTTTTTAAAAATACCTATGTAACCGCAGAAGGAAAATACGTAATCCGATTTAAAGAAAATTTAACAGATGAGCTGTCTCTTATACACATCTGACGCTGCCGACGAACCACGACATGGGGGGGGG
>NZ_JAELUC010000065.1 GCF_016429155.1 Pedobacter sp. ASV12
CCCCCCCCCCCCCCCCCCCCCCCCCCCCCCCCCCCCCCCCCCCCCCCCCCCCCCCCCCCCCCCCCCCCCCCCCCCCCCCCTCACACCCCCCCCCCCCCCCCCCCCCCAACACATGTCGTGGTTCGTCGGCAGCGTCAGATGTGTATAAGAGACAGTTACTGGCGGCCACAAAGCCCCAAAAAAAGAAAACGGTTACCAGCGGGATAAACTGCGCCCAATTGGTCTTTGAATTTTGTTCCATGTTTGGATTTTAAGATTTAGGTTAGTTCAAATTTAAATTTAGTTTGATAAACATAATTAAAATTTATGGCTTACTAAAGTGTAATTTTTACACACCAGCTATAGGGCTTCTTTTCCCTAAAACACCTCTGTCGAATACCGAAAAACTAAGCTAAAAATGATAAGGATTTAGCTATAAAAATCGCATATTAGCGTAAAATATATGATAGGCTAATGTTTGAAGCGATTTTATTGGGCATGGGTGCCGGGCTAATTTCCTCATTCTTAACTGGTCCCGTTTTTTTTGCAATGATCAAGACCAGTATCGAGCGTGGATTTAAAGCCGGGTTTTCATTAGCGGTAGGTGTAATTTTTAGCGACATCATCTTGATCGGACTGGTGCTTTTTGGCAGCCAGTTTTTAGAATATCAAGCCAGTTTCGACAAATATGTTGGCATTATTGGTGGTATTTTTCTGTTTGCGGTTGGCATTTACTACCTTTTTTCTACCGTATCCATCAATTACGAAGAAAACAAAATTGTAAAGGTAAGCAAGCGAGGCTATCTGCTCAAGGGCTTTCTGATGTGCATTTTAACGCCATCTACGCTCATGTTCTGGATCATTGTAACCAATATCATTTCCATCAAGCTCAACAACATGTTTTACGAAAAACTGTTGTGCTTCATTATCGCCATGGCTACCCAGCTCACCATCGACGGACTGAAAAGCTATTATTCGAGCAAGCTGCGCTACCGCATCAAAGAAAGCTCGCTCGTGATGCTCAACAAAATAGCCGGCGTAATCATTATCCTTTTCGCCATTTGGCTGGTGACGAAGACTTATATTAAGTTCTATTAGTGTTAGAATAGCGTATTGCGTAGTGCGTAGTGCGATGGCTTTCGAGAGAAACTGCGAATTGCTTTTGAAGCACAGTGTTCCTGCCAAAGTTTAAAGGCAGTCCAGCTTTACGCTGTATCTTTTTTGCTTTAAGCAGCAAAAAAGGATGCCGCTACAATCTGGGCTATTTTACATAAGTCAGTACTCGCTAATCCCATCATCTCTGGTTGGTCTGGGAATGCTTTCCCGACTTGGCTCACCCCGGATTTGCAATCCGGCCTAATGAATTAGTGCACATACTAGATTACAAATCCAGCGTTATTCAGATCGAGATGACACATCCCGACTAGCGTGGCCCTAAAAGCCAAAAGGCCCACTATTGCTAGTAGGCCCTTTGATTATTTCCTTCTTTCCAGTTAACGAAAGCTTTGTTTACTACTTTGTTGCCTCCTGGTGTTGGATAGTTTCCTGAGAAATACCAGTCGCCGGTATGGTTGGGGCAGGCCAAATGCAGGTTGTCTAGCGTTTGGTAAATGACCTCTACCTCTGCAACGGTTCCTTTTGGGGTAATGATTTTGGCAATCTGGTCAGAAATCTCCTGCTGTTTAAACGGACGGTAGATTTCTTTAACATGGTTAACAATTTCTTCTTTTGGCAACAGCAACGAAGCTTTGCACTTTTGGTATACTTCTTCGATGACATGTTCCATGCCACGCTCCTTTAACAACTGAATGGCTGCGTCGAAAGCCACAAACTGGCCCATTTTCGACATATCGATGCCGTAGCAATCCGGATAGCGGATTTGTGGCGCCGACGACACGATGACAATCTTTTTAGGATGCAGCCTGTCGATGATTTTGATGATGCTTTGTTTCAGCGTTGTACCGCGAACGATGGAATCGTCTACCGCAATCAGGGTGTCTGTATGGTTCTTGATTACCCCATAAGTGGTATCGTAAACGTGGGCTACCATTTCTCCCCTATCTGCATCTTGCGTAATAAAGGTACGCAGCTTTACATCCTTGATGGCCAGTTTTTCTACGCGCGGGGCCATAGACAAAAGTTCGTCCAGTTCGGCATCGTTGAGTTGCTCCTTACGGTTAAGCAAGGTATCTTTCTGTACTTCCCTGATGTAATCGTGCAGGCCCTCTACCATTCCGTAGAAAGAAACTTCTGCCGTATTCGGGATAAACGAGAACACCGTATTTTTCAGGTCTTTTTTTACCGAATCCAACACTTGCGGAATGAGCAAATGACCTAGTTTTTTGCGTTCTCTGTAAATATCGGCATCGCTGCCTCTCGAAAAATAGATACGTTCGAACGAGCAGGCTCTTTTTTCGGCTGGTTCGCGGAACATTTCCTGGGTTACCGTGCCGTCTTTCTTCACAATCAGGGCATGGCCAGGCTCTATTTCCTTTACCTGCTTGATTTGTACATTAAACGCGGTTTGGATGGCTGGTCTTTCTGAAGCCGCCACCACAATCTCATCATCGGCGTAGTAAAATGCCGGACGAATGCCCGAAGGGTCGCGCAGCACAAAGGCATCGCCATTGCCCACAATACCCGAAATGGCATAGCCACCGTCCCAGTTTTTAGCCGAGCGACGCAGGATATTGGCAATATTGAGGTTCTTTGATATTTTTTGGGTGATTTCTACGTTGGTTAAGCCTTCTTTTTTGTAGGCATCGAACAGCTCTTGGTTCTCGTCGTCCAAGAAGTGGCCTATTTTTTCAAGTACAGTAACCGTATCGGCTTTTTCTTTGGGATGCTGACCCAACTCGTAAAGCTGTTCCAACAGCTCGTCAACATTGGTCATGTTGAAGTTTCCGGCTATGACCAAATTCCTGGTCATCCAGTTGTTTTGGCGCAAAAACGGGTGGCAGTTCTCGATGCTGTTCTTGCCGTGTGTGCCATAGCGCAAATGCCCCAACAAAACCTCGCCGATAAAACTTACATTCTGCTTCAGGAACTCCGTGTCTTTCATCAGCTCGGGCGTTTCATTCTGGATGTCGACAAACTTGTTTTGGACGTATCCGAAGATATCCGCAACTGCATTTTGTGCCATAGAACGGTAGCGGCTAATGTAACGGCTACCTGGTTTCATGTCGAGTTTAATGGTTGCAATACCAGCTCCATCCTGACCGCGATTGTGCTGCTTTTCCATCAACAGGTATAATTTGTTCAGGCCGTAGAGTGCAGTACCGTATTTTTCTTGGTAGTATGAGAGAGGTTTTAACAGGCGGATAAAGGCTATCCCGCATTCGTGCTTAATCTGATCGCTCATTGATTGTGATTGAGCCGCAAATTTACCCTTTTAAAGTTTCAAAACCTAGAAAGAAATACGATGAATTGACAGAAAATCGTAATATAAAAGTGAGGGCGCGAATCATGGCTTAATTGGCTCATCAGTTCATTGGTTCACTGGCCAACTGATGGGCTAATGAGTTGATTGCATAGCAAACTGTCAACCGAAAACCGGCAACTAATCGACTGCATGGTTTTCTTGTCAACTGCCAACCGGCAACTGTCAACTGAAAACGGGCAATCGCCTATCGGTTAGCCAAGCGCTCGGAGCGAACTGCTTCGCCCAAAAACACGGAGGCATGTTCATCAAACGACTGGGTATCGCCCGAGGTGTAATAGGCTCTTGAATTGTTCTTGGCCAAACGGCTTTCCATTGCTGGGTGTCTTTTAAGGTAGTCGGCCAGACTGTTTGCTACGATCTCGCCTTGCGACAACAATTGGATAGGCGCTGGAAGCCTTTGGGCTATTTTAGGCACCAGCAAGGGATAATGGGTGCAGGCCAATAAAATACAATCGATATCGGGGGCTTGCGCCAATAGCTGTCCCAAATATTTATCGACAAAATAATCGGCGCCAGCATCTAAGTGTTCGCCGTTCTCGATCAAAGGCACCCACATGGGGCAGCTTTGCTGGTATACCTTTGCTGCCGGAAAGAAATGTCCAATTTCCATGAGGTACGACTTCGAATTAACGGTTCCGCGGGTGCCCATCACGCCAATGCTGCCGCTTTTCGAGTAATGGCCTACCACTTCTGCCGTTGGCCTGATTACGCCAAGCACCCTCCTGTCTGGATATTTTTGAGGCAGATCCAACTGTTGGATGCTGCGCAGGGCTTTGGCCGATGCCGTATTGCAGGCCAAGATAACCAACTGACAGCCTTGGGCAAACAGCCACTCCACACACTCAAGGGTATATTGATAAACCGTTTCGAACGAATGATCGCCATAGGGCGAGCGGGCATTGTCGCCAAGGTAAATATAGTCGTACTGGGGCAGTTGCTTCGCGATCGATTTGAATACGGTTAATCCACCGTAGCCAGAGTCGAAAATACCGATGGGCGATTGATTATTCATGGCAAAAAAAAGCGGAATTGGTTTGTTTTCCAATTCCGCACAAGATAACGATATATCTTTGAATTATTGTTTAGGTTTTGTGCCTGCAGGTTTTGTGGCTGCTGGAGCAGCAGTAGTAGAAGCGCCTAGTTTGGCTTTAACCGCAGCAGTGATGTCTTCGCCGCCATCAGAATAAACAAGGCTGTTGAAACCTTGAGAAACAGAGGTATCGAATACATAAGCCAATCCTTTTTCTTTGGCAACAGCTGCAATGGCATTGCCTACTTTTTGTTGCAACGGAGGGAAAAGCTCGTTTTGTTTATCGGTCACGTCTTTGGTTGCTTTTGTACGTGCATCTTCAATTCTTTTGGCCAAATCTTGGATTTCCTGACCTGCAGCCTGCAATTCTTTACCTACCACATCTTTGTTGGCTTCGCTCAAGGTTTTTTGCTTGTCTTCGGCCGCCTTGTATTTGGTTTGGTACTCTGCAATCATTTTGTCGATTTCGGCTTGTTTTGACTTTGCCAAATTCTCTACGGTAGCCGAAACAGTTTTTGCCTCAGGCAAGCTAGCAAAAATGTCATCAGAGTTCAGGTGACCAAATTTTTGTTGCGCATTTGCAACATTGGCAGTGAGCACTAATCCAGCCGCAACAAATAATACGTTAATTAACTTTCTCATTTTTCTATTTTACTTAATAATTGTTTTTAAAATCTATGGTGTTTTCTATTTAACTAGTGTTCCTGGCTTATAGCCCAGCCTAACAATCACGTCATTGCTGATGTCGTAGCTGCTGCTGGCATAAATCATCATGGTCGATTCGCTGCTTTTGTCGAAAACGAAATCAATGGTTTTGTTTTTGGCTGTCTCCCCAACTATAGTAGCCACTTTCTCTTGGATGGGCTTTAACAGCTTGGTACGCATTTGGAAAAGCTCTCCATCTGGACCAAATTTTTGTCTTTGTAGTTCTTTTGCCTTTTTCTCTTTCTCGATGATATCGTTCTCCCTACGCTTGCGCATATCGTCAGTCAGCAAAACCTGATCGGCCTGATAGGCCTTGTACATTTTGTCGATTTCGTTAAAGCTCTCGTCAATTTGCGACTGGTATTGCTTAGACAAACCATCGATCTGGCTCAGCGCCGATTTATATTCTGGCAAGTGCTTTAGAATATACTCCGTGTCTACATAGGCAAACCGCTGTGCTGATGCTCCCAGACCCGCCAAGAGCAAAAAGCTGATTAATAAATACTTTTTCATTGCTTTGTGTGTTGCTAAATTAATTAAATCCGCCAAGTTGTTGGGCAATACTGAAGTGGAACTGACCTTTATTGGCATCAGGAAGACCTGGGATTTTATCAAATCCATAACCATAGTCAATTCCCAACAAACCAAATATCGGTAAAAATATCTTAGCTCCAACACCTACAGACCGCCTAATATTAAACGGATTAAAATCGCTAAACTTATTCCAAGTGTTACCACCTTCGGCAAATGCCGTTACAAAAGCGGTTGCTTCTTGCTTGGCAATAACCGGGTAGCGCAGCTCCATTACGTATTTACTAAAGATCGGGCTACCCGAACTTTGGGCAATATTTACGTTGGCACCTACCGGAACAACCGAGTTGTTTGAGTAGCCACGCATGGCAATTAATTCAGAGCCCTGCAAGAAGTCGAAGCCCTGCATACCGTCGCCACCCAACTTAAAGCGTTCGAACGCCGACTGGCCAACGGCCTTGTTGTACTGGCCCAAGAAACCAAATTGCGCCTGGCCTTTAAATACCAGTTTGCCTACTACGCTTTCGAACCATTGTGCCTCAAATTTCCATTTGTGGTACTCGGTAAACTTATAGCGTTGCTTATCTGAAGCCGTAGCGTAGTTAATTTTATTCAGCAACGAGTAAGGAGGTGTTGCCTGAATGGTAAACCTGATGTACGAACCGCCTGTAGGGAAAATATTGTTGTTCCTCGAATCGCGGGCAATCTCTTGGGTTAAGTTCAAGTTGTAAGAAGTACCGGTGCTGAACAGGTAACCAGGGTATTTATTCAAGATGTATTGGTTCAGGTTAATGGTATGCACCAAAGAGAACCAGTTGTCTGGCCAATTCAGCTTTCTGCCCAAGCTCACCGAAACGCCGTTCAAACGGATTTTTTGGTAGTTGCCATCGGCGGCCGATAAGCCGTTAGATTGCAACGAAGTGAAAGCGCTCAACCCAAAACTTACGGGTTTCTTGCCGCCGAACCAAGGCTCAGAGAAAGAGAAACTGTAAGATTGGTAATACTTACCGTTGGTTTGTCCGCGCAAGCTCAGCTTTTGGCCATCGCCTTTTGGCAACGGTCTGTAGGCTTCGCCATTAAACAGGTTTTTTAACGAGAAGTTGTTGAAGGTTAAGCCCAAGGTACCGATTACACGGCCTCCGCCAAAACCGCCCGAAAGCTCAATCTGGTCTGAAGGTTTCTCTTCTACGTGATATTCGATATCTACCGTACCATCAGATGGGTTTGGCTTAGGAATCGGATTGGTCTTCGACTCGTCAAAGTTGCCCAAAGCACCGATTTCGCGTACGCTTCGTACCAACAGCTCTTTAGAGAATTTATCGCCCGGCTTGGTACGGATTTCGCGCAATACTACCCTGTCGTTGGTAATGGTGTTGCCTACTACCGTAATTTTGTTATTGGTATACTGGGGGCCTTCGTAAATACGCATTTCTACGTCAACCGTATCGTTATGGATTTTGGTTTGTACCGGATCGATGTTAAAGGTCAGGTAGCCATCATTCAGGTAAACGCTCGAAACATCGTCGCCACTGGCACTGCCTCTTAATTTCTTTTCTAGTTTTTCTTCGCTAAAAACTTCGCCTTTTTCTATGCCGAAAACTTTTTCAAGATAGTCTGTCGGGTATCTGGCATTGCCAATCCAGGTGATATTGCCAAAGTAGTATTTCGGGCCTTCATAAAGATCGAGCTTAATGCCGATGGCCTTATCGCTATACCTGTAAATGCTGTCTTTTAAAATGGCAGCATCCCTGTAGCCTTTTTCCTGCATTTTGGCTACCAGCTTCAACTTGTCTTCTTCGTATTTTTCCTTGTTGAACTTGCCACTGCCGAAAATCTTATAAAAGGCCTGTTGCTTGGTCTTTTTCAAATACTTCCTCAGCTTGGCCGAAGAAAACTCCTTATTGCCCGTAAACTTGATTTCGTGCACTTTTACACGCTTTCCTTTATTGATATCGACTTGCAGGATCACGCTGTTCTCCTGGTTGGGATCTGGCTTAGACTTGAAATCGATGGTGGTATAAAAGAACCCCTTGTCGTACATGTATTTTTTGATGATAGACTTGGTGGTATTGTAAAGGTTGTCGTTAATGATAGTCCTACCTGCTTTATCGGCCAATTTTTCGTTAAGGTCTGTCTTTTGCGATTTGCTTACCCCCAAAATTTCGAAGGCACTGAGGCGTGGACGCTCTACCACTTGGATATCGAAATAAACCGTGTCTAAATCGATCTTGGTAATGTTCAGCTGCACATCGTCGAAAAGGCCTTGTGCCCATAGGTTTTTGATTGCATTTGAAGTAGCCTCACCCGGCAATACGATACGTTCGCCTTTGGTTAGCTTAGACAGGGTGATGATTACATCTTCGATCAGGTATTTGGCGCCCGACAAAGTTGTGCCGCCAATTACATATTCTTTTGGGTTAAAATAGTCTAAACTCGAACCGTTAACTTTTAAGGAAGGGGCCGCTTGCGAAGGTTGGGTACGGATTTGCGCCATGGTTGGCAAGCCGATCAACAGCAAGAAAATAAGTTGGTATATTCTTTTCATTTACAATCTAAAAAACGTTGCTAAGTTAATTTAAACACATGTTAAAAAGTGTTAAAAGTAAAATTAGTTCAATTGTTCACTAATTTTTCCGAAGCGACGTTCGCGTTTTTGATAGTCGACGATGGCCTCAAAAAGATCTTCTCTTCTAAAGTCGGGCCAAAGGGTTTCGGTAAAATATAATTCGGTATAAGCCATCTGCCAAAGCAGGAAATTACTGATCCGATGTTCGCCACTGGTGCGTATCATCAGTTCGGGATCAGGAATATTGGTGGTGGTCAGTTGTGCAGCAAAAGCGCTTTCGTCAATTTCATCGATGTTTATTTTTCCTTCCTTGGCCTGCTCGGCGATTTTCTTGGTTGCCTCTACAATTTCCCATTTGGCGCTGTAGCTCAAAGCCAGGGTAAGGGTACATTTATCATTTTTGCCGGTGGTTTCCATGGCGCTGGCCAAATCGTCGATGCATTTTTGGGGCAAAGATTTCAGGTCGCCGATGGCATTTAGCCTGACGTTGTTTTTATTCAGGGTTTCGGCCTCTTGGTTGATGGTTGCAATGAGCAGTTCCATGAGGGCATTGACTTCTTCAATGGGACGGTTCCAGTTTTCGGTAGAGAAAGCATAAACGGTAAGGTACTTAATACCAATATCTACACAGCCTTCTACAATATCCTTTACAGAAAGCACGCCGCTTTCGTGACCAAAAACACGAAATTTACCTTGGTTTTTTGCCCAACGCCCATTGCCATCCATAATAATAGCGATGTGTTGTGGCAAGCGATTGATATCAATTTGTTCTTTAAATCCCATTTCTGCTGTGTCAGCGCCCTAAAAAGTAAAACATTTTTGGCTCACAAAGGTATAAGATATCCCAATACCTACAAACATGTAGCTGTCCCTTTTTCTAAAATCGCCTCTTTGGGTACCTGGTTCGCCGATGTAGATGCCTGTTTTTTCTCCCGAACGGTCTGAAAGTGCCCGGCTTAACCCCTGGTTTCGGGTCCAAACGTTCGGATCGGGATAAAGGCCGCTGACGTCGTCGATATAATCGGTTAGCGGAATCCTGAAACCGACCTGTGTAAAAAGCGTCCAGCTGTCGTTGAGCTTGTACTTGGTGCCTGCACCAATAGGAAAGGTGAGCGCATATTTTTTGTAGGCTTTGGGCTGTCCTTCGGTGTAGTACAGTCTCAGCTTATAGGTTTCTCCCTCATAGTTGGCCTTGGGTTCGAACAATACCGTACCCACCCCGCCAAACAGAAAGGGGGTAAAGCGCCTTCTGCCGTTGTAGGCGAACATGTCGAAGAAATTAAAATCGACCAAAAGGCTAAACTCATTGAGTGGGGTAAAAAAGCTCAGGTTGCGCTGGCGGAACTGTTCGTTGTTTGAACTGGCATCGTTGCCTTTTACCTTGCCATAGTTATAATGCAGGCCGAGAGCCAAATGCGGATTAAAATTGAGCTTTACAAAAGCTCCTGCTTCGATGCCACTGATTTTGACTGGGTTGTACTGGTTCAAGTCGCCCATATAAGAAGAGCCTCCCGCATGTGCGCCCACCTCAAAGCGCTGGGCCAAAGCGGCCATGCCAAAAGATAATAGACCAACAAGCGTTAGGAATGCTTTTGTATAGCTCATCTTAATAGTTCCGTGTATCTATGCCCCACAGTAGTTTATTCCTTAACGTAGTGAGATAGCTTTCATTGTTAAGGCGGATCAGGTTAATATTGAATTTAGCCTTGTTGATGGTAATCTTAACCGAACGGTCGACGGTTTCGGTCCTCGAATCGCAGGTTAGCAAAAACTTGGTGCTCCTGGCTTCTACTTCGAAAGTAAGCGCCACATCGTCGGGCACGATAATGGGCCTTACGTTGAGGTTGTGCGGCGCTACTGGCGTAATGACGAAGTTCTGTGCATTGGGCGAAATAATCGGTCCGCCGCAGCTCAGCGAGTAGGCCGTAGAACCGGTTGGGGTAGCAATGATCAATCCATCAGCCCAATAGGAGTTCAAAAACTCGCCATTAAGGTAGGCATGGATAATCATCATGGCCGAATTGTCCCTCCGGTGGATCGTCATGTCGTTCAGCGCAAAATTCTCTTCGCCAAACAGGTTGTTCTGCGATTCCAGATTAAGCACTCCCCTTTTATCGAGCGAGTAATGGCCGTTAACCAGGGCTTCGATGGCGGTTTTGATCTCGTTCTTGTTAATACTGGCCAAAAAGCCCAAACGGCCAAAATTGATACCGATAACCGGTATCTGCGAATCACGCACCAGCGACAGCGTATCGAGCAGGGTTCCATCGCCACCAAGGCTTAGCAGCACGTCGGCCTGGTCAACCAGCTCGGCATGCGTACTAAAAGTTTTGACATGGGCCGGCAGGCTGATTTTATTCCTGATAAAGTTGTTGAACTTCAAAAACACCAGTATTTCTATCGGATGCTGGGCCAGCACGTCGAATACCTCCTGTACAAAAGGCAATACACTGTCATTAAAATCTCTGCCGTAAATTGCTATTTTCATGCAGGTTTTTATACGTTTAAATAGTTCATGAAAGAATTGAATCTATCTTCTGTACCGTTATCGTCCTGTGTATTGTTAAAAACAGCTTTTACTTCGTAGTCATAGCGCTCAAAAGAAGATATGATACTTGAAAGCTCTGTCTTATTAATTTTCAAGGTTACTTCCAACCTGGTAGAATCGGGGAAAGAACTGACATAAGAGGAAAGGATTTGCGCGTTGTCTGCTTCAACGATCTGGGCCATGTGCGCCAAAGAATTGTTACGGTTGCTGATAGACAATACGATAATGCCGCCCGGCTCCTTAACGGCATAGGTTTCTGCCGCATATTGCAGGAGGTTGTTGATAGAAACGACGCCAAGGTAGTTTTTATGGGCATCGAGTACGGGCACCAGCGACAGTTGCAAAAGGTTGAACAGCCGGATTACATCGTAAATATGGGCATTTTCGAAAACAAAAGGATTTAAGATAGTTAGCGAGAGGCTGCCTATCGGCGTTTGCTGGTCTCGCACTTCGATCAGCTCGTCTTCTGAAATAAGGCCCAGGAACTGGGTTTCGTTCACAATGGGCAAATGGTAAAGCTTGAACTCGGCCATGCGCTCTAAAGCCTTCTGCGCAGTGTCGGAAGTTTTTAGAGGCGGGATGACATTCGATATGAGTTCTGAAGCAAACATTATTTTAATAAAATCCTACTTAAAAAGGTATTCAGCAATTCGTTAAAAATAGTCGGTCTTTCCATCATGGGCGCATGGCCACATTCGTCAACCCAGTTCAGTTCGGAGTTGGGCAGCAGCTGATGGAACTCTTCGGCCACTTCTGGCGGCGTAATCTTATCTTGTTTGCCCCAAATGAGCGAAACTGGAATAGTAATTTTTGGCAATTCCTTTGCCATGTTGTGGCGAATGGCTGATTTGGCCAAAGCGAGGATACGGATTACTTTCGAGCGGTCGTTGATTGACCTGAATACTTCGTCAACCAGTTCTTTGGTAGCCGTAGCCGGATCGTAGAAGGTAAACTCTACTTTCTCGCGCACATAATCGTAGCTCTCTCTTCGCGGAAAGGAGCCACCAAATGCATTTTCATACAGGCCAGAGCTGCCGGTCAGTACCAGGGCCTTTACATATTCTTGGTGTGCAACGGTAAATACCAGCCCTACGTGTCCGCCCAACGAGTTACCAACAAGCACCACCTGATTTAGTTTTTTAAATTTAAGGAAACGCAAAATGTACTTAGATAAGCTTTTTACGCCCAAGGTTAGCAAGGGTAGATCATAGATAGGCAAAATAGGCACAATTACCTTGTAGTTTGCCTTAAAATAATCTAAAGTGGGCTCCCAATTGCTCAATTCGCCCATTAGCCCATGAAGTAATACCAACGGTTCGCCTTCACCCGCCTCAATGTATTTAAACCCATCTTCATCAATTACTTCGTATTTCATATATAGTATGTTGTACTGTTTGGTATGTGCTACTAAGTTAATAGAGTAAAATTAATTTACCGTAATAATATCAATATTTTTTCGGGGATAGTGTAAAGCGGGGCTATTTTTTATTGACCCAATTGCGCTTTAACAATCTCGCCGATCAGCTTGCCGTCGGCTTTGCCCGCCAGTTCTTTATTGGCCAATCCCATTACCTTGCCCATTTCTTTGATAGAAGTTGCCCCAGACTCGGAGACAATGCGCGATACAACCAATTCTATATCGGCCCGGTCTAGCTGCTTTGGCAAAAACTGGCTGATGACCTCAATTTCTTCCTGTTCTACCGCATAAAGGTCTTCGCGTCCCTGCTCTTGATAAATTGTAGCCGATTCTTTACGTTGCTTAACCAGTTTTTGCAGGATTTTGATTTCTGCTTCTTCATTGATTTCTTCGGTATGGCCTTTTTCGGTTTTGGCCAGCAGCAAAGCGGCCTTGATTGCCCGCAGGCCCCTTAACCTGGCCTGGTCTTTAGCCAACATGGCTTGCTTGATTTCCTGATCTATCGTATTTGCTATCATTGCTTTTCTCGTATTGCTTTTATCTATTGAATTGCCGCCTTTGTTTCAATTGCCAGCTACTTCCTCACTACCGTTGTTGCCGTGGCCTGCGCCGTAGGCATAATGAGCATATCGTTAATGTTTACATGTGGTGGACGGCTTACCGCAAACCAAATGGCTTCGGCAATGTCTTGGGCAACTAAAGGTTCCAATCCGTCGTATACCTTTTTCGCTCTGGCCTCGTCGCCCTTAAAGCGAACCACCGAAAACTCGGTTTCTACCATGCCGGGATTAATGGCGGTTACCTTAATGCCGTGTGGCAACAGGTCGATGCGCATGCCTTTGTTCAGGGCATCAACCGCATGCTTGGTGGCACAATATACATTTCCATTGGCATAAACTTCTTTACCCGCAATAGAACCGATATTGACGATATGTCCTTTCTTTTGGTTCACCATCCAGCCCGAAACGATTTTCGAAACATAGAGCAGTCCTTTTACATTGGTATCAATCATCGTATCCCAATCGTCGGTATCGCCTTTGTCTATAGGATCCAGGCCTTGGCTCAATCCGGCATTGTTGATCAGCACATCTACGTTTTTCCACTGGCTGGGCAGGGTTTCGAGTACATAGCTGATGTTTTCCTTGTCACGTACATCGGCCTGTATCTTTTTGACCTCTATGGCATATTTATCGGCCAAATGATGGGCAATTTTCTCCAGTAGATTTTCCCGTCTTCCAATTAGGATCAGGTGATAGCCCTGTTGGGCAAAAATATGTGCACAAGCTTCGCCAATACCTGAACTTGCACCCGTAATTAATGCGATTTTAGCCATGTGTATGAAATAATGATGATAAACAAAGGTATTATTTTTTTACGCCCCGCGCTATTCAAAAAATAAGCTGAAAGTAAAATGTCTGAGTTTTGCCTTTTGTATCGGGTCCATGAAAGGATTGCTTTCATGCTTCATAATGTCTTTAAATGAATAAGATAGCTTAAATTCTGGCGACATTTTAAAATATTCGAAGTAAATATCGAAGCCAATGCCCGCCTCGTAGGAAAGGAAGCTTTTCTTGTTTTTGATCAACTTGTCTATAGGCGCCGCGGCCTCGTCGTTGCTCTTTTTGCCCGAGGCCAGATCCATCGAGTATTTAAGGCCGCCAATCATGTAGGCCCGAAAGTTCATGAGCCGGTCTGATTTGATTTTTAGTCCAATGGGAAGATCGATTACCGTGGCCTGTACCTTTTTTTCGATCATCGAAGTACCCACATTGTACACGGCGGGCTGTACATAGTTATATTGGATTACGCGATCGTTAAAAACCAAGGTTGGCGTAAAACGTGCATCTAAATTACTGGTTAGTTGACTGTTAACTACAAAACCGATACCAAAGCCTACCGATGGTGGCGACGAAATGGAAGCCAACTGGTCTGTGGCATAGCCCGGCAATGTTGCATCGTAATACGGTGCGCGCCAATCCTTATTTTTCCAAAGCTTCAATTCCGAAGAAATATACTGAAAGCTAAACCCCCAATTGAAACGTTCCTGATCAATGCCTCCACCCCAGTTTTGAGCCTTTGCCCAACCAGCAGCGAAAAGAAACAACATCACAAAGAGGGTTAATTTTCTGCTCATTTAGTACCGGTATAAATTGCACTTATTCCAAACGTTAAAGAACGGTGTTTGGTATTTTTATAGCCCACTTTTTCCATAAGCTGGGTAAAAGACTTGCCATCAGGAAAAGCGGCCACCGACTCAGGCAAATAGGTGTACGCTCTTTTGTCTTTCGAAAAAAGACGGCCAAAAAACGGTGTAATGTATTTGAAGTAAAAATTATAGCCTTGCTTGATAGGGAAAGTCCTTGGTTTAGAAAACTCGAGGATGACGATCTTGCCTTCGGGCTTGAGCACGCGCAACATGTCTGCCAATCCTTTTTCCAGGTTTTCGTAATTTCTTACGCCAAAGGCTACTGTAATGGCATCGAAAGTATCATCGTCGAAATGCAGCCCTTCCGAATCGCCCAACTGTACCGAAAATACATGGCCTAGGTTGCGTTCGCCAATCTTTTTGCGTGCCACTTCCAGCATCCCTTCCGAAATATCAACCCCAACAACCTTATCGGGATGAAGTATTTTAATGGATTCGAAAGCAAAATCGCCTGTTCCGGTAGCCACATCCAAAATTTTACGGGGCTGTATACTCAACAGTTCCCTGATTGCCTTGCGCCTCCAAATGATATCGATGCCCAACGACAAAAAATGGTTCAGAAAATCGTAGGTGTGCGAAATATTGTTGAACATCGTAGCTACCTGTTCTTTTTTGGTAGCTGTACCAGCATAGGGAGTAACTTCTCGATTTGTCATTGCCCCAAAGATAGAGAAAATGGTTAATTGTTTGATTTTTTTAAAAGAATAGCGAAGGGCGGACAGCGGACCGCATTGAATCCAAATGCCTCGAGCCAAACGCGAGACACAAAACGCGCCAACTCCAATCTTTAATTCCTACCTTTGTATTATGATTATAAAATCTGCCACATTCGTAGTGAGCAATACCAAGGTTTCGGCCTTGCCGGCTCCAGACAGGCCCGAATATGCCTTTATTGGACGTTCTAACGTGGGCAAATCGTCGTTGATCAATATGCTGGTAAGTCAGCCTGGATTGGCCAAAACCTCGCAAAGACCCGGAAAAACACAGCTGATTAACCACTTTTTGATCAATGAAAGCTGGTACATTGTTGATTTGCCTGGGTATGGCTACGCCAGGGTTTCGAAAACCAGTCGCGAGAAATGGGAGAAATTTATCCGCAATTACCTCACCAAGAGAGAGAACCTGCAATGCGTTTTTGTACTGATAGACAGTAGGCTTGAACCGCAGCAAATAGACCTCGAGTTTTGTTGCTGGCTGGGCGAATGCGGCATTCCATTTGCCTTGGTTTACACCAAAGCCGATAAGCAATCGGGGCCAAAAACCGACCAGAATGTGGCCAAGTTCAATAAAGCACTGAAGCAGTGGTTTGAGGAAGTGCCCTCTTTTTTCATAACCTCATCAGAGAAAAAACAAGGCAAGGAAGGTGTGCTGGGCTTTATTGACGAGGTGAACCAAGATTTTGTAATGCCTGTTATCGACCCTAAGTTTTATAACGGGAGTTAATTGTTTGGCGGTTTTCAGTTGCCAGTTTTCAGTTCTAACTTTATCTCAATACTCAATACCCACATCTCAATACCCAATACCCATCGCAATGAAAAAATACTTTTCGCTTGTTTTATTTGCGCATTCCATTTTCGCCATGCCCTTTGCCATGATCGGCTTCTTTTTGGGCGTAACCACTACGCAAAATCCGTTTCATTGGTATTTGCTGGTGCTGGTTATCCTGTGTATGGTATTTGCACGCAATGCGGCCATGGCCTTTAACCGTTATTTAGACCGAAATATCGATGCCAAAAACCCACGTACGCAAATGCGCGATATTCCGGCAGGACGGGTTTCGGCCAATGAGGCACTGTTCTTTGTGATTGTAAACTGTGTGCTATTTATTGCCGCCACCTTCTTTATCAATAAGCTCTGCTTCTATTTATCGCCCGTGGCTTTGCTTGTAGTGCTTTTTTACAGCTACACCAAACGCTTTACGGCGCTATGCCACTTGGTTTTGGGCCTTGGCTTATCGCTAGCCCCTATCGGCGCCTACATTGCGGTAACCGGACAGTTTAACATCGTTCCTTTGTTCTATTCGTTTGCCGTACTTTTTTGGGTTAGCGGTTTCGACATTATTTACGCCTTGCAGGACGAAGATTTCGACCGCGAGCAAAAACTACACTCCATTCCGGCCGCCATGGGCATTAAAAATGCACTGAGATTATCGGTAGTGTTGCATGTTTTATCTGCAGCCTGCGTTATTATGCCCTTGTTTTATGCCGAGCTGAGCTGGGTTTACGATATCGGCATCGTATTTTTCTGCGCCATGCTTATTTATCAGCACCTGCTGGTTAAGCCAACAGACATCAGCAAGGTAGATCGTGCCTTTGCCACCACCAATGGCTTTGCATCGGTTATTTTTGCCCTTTGCTTTTTGCTCGACGCCTTTTTAAGAACAAGATAAAAATCTAATCGATCCTAACTTTTAAATAATAAAACATGAAAAAATTGGTTCATTTATCATTGGGGCTTTTCGTAGGCCTGTTAATGGCCTGCAGCGGCTCTGATACCTACCGAGGCGAATGGAAAGCTACCGATACCAAGGGAACAAAAACCAAAATAACCTTTGAAGCCAAAAGTTTTATGTTAACAGACAGCCTTGGAAAAAGCAAAAAATTTAACTACACCCAAAATTCGATCAAAACCGAAAATGGTGTAGAAACCTATGGCATTGTGCTCGAAGACGGCAGGAAATACGAAATCAATTTTCCGAAAGCTAACGACGAAAGCCAGGGCATCATCAAAGACGAAAACGGCAAACTGATTTATGCCATTGGCCGAAAGGACTATGTGAGCTATGAAGACGTTTTTGGCCTGAAATAATTAAGACCTCATCAAAAAAAGACATGAAAGATTTAACAATACACAAAAAACCCAGAACATATATTCCGCAGGATTTAAAAATCGAGTGGGAAAACCTTGCACCGATATTCGATGAACTATTAAAAAGGGAAATCAGCAGCGTGGAGGAACTGGAACAGTGGCTACGCGACAAAAGTGAGCTGGAAGCGGCTTTGGAGGAAGATTTCGCCTGGCGCTACATCAAAATGAGCTGCGATACGGCAAATGAGGCATTGGTAAAGGATTTCCAATATTTCGCCACCGAAATAGAGCCCAAGATTTCGCCGATTGCCAACGAACTGAACAAGAAATTCAGCGAAAGCCCTTGGCTAGAGCAATTAGACAAAGACAAATATTTTGTATACATCCGTGCCATCAAAAAGGCTCTGGAGCTTTACCGCGAAGAAAACATCGAGCTGTTTACGCAGCTACAGGTAACCCAGCAAAAATACCAGGGCATTACAGGTGCCATGAGCGTTGAATTAAATGGCCAAGAGTATACCTTGGAGCAAGCCGCCAACTTCTTAAAAGATACCAACCGCGAGGTTAGGCAAAATGCCTGGGCAACCATACAGCAGCGCCGACTGGTTGCCAAAGACGAGCTGAACATCTTATTTGACGAACTGGTAGCCATGCGCCACAAAGTAGCACTCAATGCGGGTTTTGAAAATTACCGCGATTACATGTTTCAGGCCCTGGGCCGTTTTGACTACACACCAAAAGATTGCTACGACTTTGCCGAAGCCATTGAAAGAGAAGTGGTTCCGGTATTGAGAGAACAGGCCGAAAAAAGACGCGAGGCTTTGGGCTTAACCGAGCTCAAACCTTGGGATATGGAGGTAAGCACCAGCGGAAAACCTGCCTTGAAACCCTTTAACAACGGTCAGGAACTCATCGACAAAAGCATCGATTGCTTTGCCGCCATCAGCCCTGAACTGGGCGAAAAACTGGCCATTATGAAAGCCAATAAGCTTTTTGATGTAGAAAGCCGGATGGGCAAGGCCCCGGGAGGCTACAATTACCCATTGGCCGAAACCGGTGCACCTTTTATTTTCATGAACTCGGCCAACTCCTTAAGGGATTTGACCACCATGGTGCACGAAGGCGGCCATGCCATCCACACGTTCTTAACCGCTAATTTAGAGCTGAACGATTTTAAGCATTGCCCTTCAGAAGTAGCCGAATTGGCTTCGATGAGCATGGAATTGATATCAATGGATAACTGGGATGTTTATTTCGACAAGGAGGAAGACTTGATCCGTGCCCAAAAAGAGCAATTGGCCGATGTACTGAAAACCCTGCCTTGGGTGGCTGTAATAGACCAGTTTCAGCACTGGATTTACACCAACCCGAACCATAACGCTGCCGACAGGGAAACTGCTTTTAAACAAATTTACGAACGTTTTGGCGCAGGTTTTGCCGATTGGACGGGCTTTGACCAGCAATTGGGCAACCTTTGGCAAAAGCAGTTGCATTTGTTCGAAGTGCCATTTTATTATATCGAATATGCTATTGCCCAATTGGGCGCCATTGCCGTTTGGAAAAACTATAAGGAAAATCCTGAAAAAGCCTTGAACCAATATTTAGACGCATTGGCCCTGGGCTACACCAAACCCATGAACGAAATTTACGAAACTGCCGGAATCAAATTCGATTTTAGCGCCAGCTACATCAAGGAACTGGCCAATTTTGTAAAAGAAGAGTTAAACAAACTAGGGTAATCCTTTTAAGTCAAGTAAAAGCGGGGTTTAATTTGACCCCGCTTTTTTTTTGTATTCAGAATTAGAAGATATATTTGTACCATCAATTCTCAACCATTGTAATCTCATGCTGAAGAAACTGCTGGCCAGTCGTTACCGACTATTGGCTTTTCTGTATTTTTTAATTGTTGCCATTTCGTTCGTCACCCGGGTGGCCTTATTAATTTCATCGTTTCGTCAGTTAGACCCCAACCCCTTCCAGTTTTTGGGCATTTTCCTGATCGGCTGGTTTAACGATACTTTGATGAGCACTTTCTTTCTCATTCCTTTTGTGCTTTACCTTTGGCTCGTTCCGAACAGGCTTTACTATAAAAAATGGTTCCGTTTTATTACCTATGGGCTATGTTTTGTGGCCACGGCCTTGCTGCTTTTCAATGCGGTTTCGGAGTGGCTGTTCTGGGACGAATTTTCGACTCGCTATAATTTCATCGCCGTAGATTACCTCATCTACACCACAGAGGTAATTGGCAATATTTGGCAGTCGTACCCCATTGTTCCTTTACTTATTGGCATTCTGGTTTGTAGCATACTGGTACTCGTGTTTAGCAAAAAACACATTAAAAACGACGAAACCCAGCGCTTCAGGTTTGGTCGGAGGAGTTTGATTACTTTAGCCCTGTTGCTGCTGCCGGTATTGGTTTTTTTGCTGGGCAGCAATGGCGCCAAAAAATTCAGCAGCAACCAATATGCTTCCGAGCTTTCGGGAAATGGAATCTACGATTTTGGTTCGGCCTTTATCCACAACGAACTCGATTACGACCAATTTTATGCCAAGGCCCCTATTCACGACATTTTTACCACGGTAAGGAAAGCCGTAAGCAGCAACAACAGCACCTTTTTAAGCGATAGCCTCACCTCCATTACCCGAAAAATCGATTATCCGGGCGCGCAACACAGCTACAACCTGGTGATGATCAGCGTAGAAAGTCTTAGTGGCGATTTCCTATCGAGGTTTGGCAACACCGAACACATTACGCCAAATTTGGATAGCCTGGCCAACCAAGGCCTATTCTTCGATCATCTCTTTGCCACCGGCACCCGGACCGTGCGTGGCCTCGAAGCCTTGTCGATCAGCCTGCCACCTACGCCAGGGCAATCGGTGGTGAAAAGGCCCAATAACGAAAACAAATTTTCGCTAGGAAGCGTACTCCGCAGCAAAGGCTATACCACACAATACATTTATGGAGGCTATGGCTATTTCGACAACATGAATTACTTTTTCGGCAACAACGGCTACCAAGTTATCGATAGGTCGGCCATTACCGATAAAAAAGACATCCATTACGAAAACATCTGGGGGGTGGCCGATGAGGATCTTTTTACGCTGGCAGGCAAGACCTTCGATGCCAACTACAAACTGCGTAAACCTTTCTTTAGCCAGGTGATGACTACCTCTAACCACAGGCCTTTTACTTATCCTGATGGCCGCATTGATATTCCGTCGCACACCGGCAGGCAAGGTGCCGTAAAATATACCGACTACGCCATTGGCAAGTTCATCAACGACAGCCGGAGCAAGCCTTGGTTCAAGAACACCATTTTTGTGATCGTGGCCGACCATTGTGCTTCGAGCGCCGGCAAAACCGAACTGCCTATCAAGAATTATCGAATTCCGATGATCGTTTATGCACCGGGCATCATCAAGCCCCAGACGTATAGCGGGCTTACTTCGCAAATCGATATCCCACCCACCCTGCTCGGACTTTTAAACGTGAGCTATACTTCGAAGTTTTTTGGCTTCGATGTGTTCCATACACCAGCCAGCCAGCGCAGGGCTTTCATCAGCACTTATCAAAATCTGGGGTATTTGAAAGGCGACCAATTGGTTATTTTATCGCCTCAGCAAAAAATAGAGGCCTTTAAGGTTGATACCAACAGTTTTGCCACCACGCCCATCAAATCGTCGCCGTTAATAACCAACGAAGCCATTTCCTACTACCAGTCGGCCAGTTACCTGTTGCGCCATCAGCTATATCAGTTTGTCAAATAGGCCATCAATCAGAAAAGACATCAAAAAAGCCCCAAAATTAAGTTTTGGGGCTTTTTTTTATCATGGACTTACCATCGGCCGCAGCCTTCAGGCGAAGACATGCCGTCGGGAGAAACACAATAGCAATCCCTATCGCAAAGGCCATCAAAATAATTGCCGTGCTGGTCGGTGGCCGAACATAGCGCAATTTGGCAAATTATTGATTCCGATTGGCTGGAACCGCCTAATACATCTTTCATTTGATCGCGGGTAAGCAATTCACCTTGCTTCAAAGCATTGCTTTTTAGGGCTGATTTTCTCATCTTTTTTAAGTTTTAGGTTATAAACAATAGACAATTATGTTACACGTCAGTCTGCTAAGCCATCTATGTCCTATAATTTTATTGATTATAAAGCTGTTTACCCGCTTTATCGCAAACACTTAACTATCAGATAATTTTTGTTCTTATAAAGTTAAAACAATCCTTTAAATTACCAAATAATTGATAGCAGGTTCCATGCCCGTTGGCATACACATGACCTTGCAAAAAGCAATTCAACTCGTTGGCTTAGGCGTTTTAAAACTACTTCGCTCCTGCCGTAGGCCTAAGGATTTTCCAAAAAGATTGCTTTAGCCATAAAAGAAGAAGATTTAGTGTAACCTTCTTATACAAGCCTTCTTATTTAAAGCATATTTTTTTTATGTTTGGGAAAACAACCAAGCAACAAATGTTCGAAAAACTATTCAGGAAGAAGTCTATCAGTAAAATTCTAGAAGATGCGGCAAAAGGCTATGGCGACCATGGCGACGCCTTGCACAAAACCCTAGGCGTAAGAGATTTAACTGCTTTTGGTATTGCTGCCATTATTGGTGCCGGTATTTTCAGCACCATTGGCAAAGCCAGCGCCGATGGCGGTCCGGCCGTCATCTTTCTGTTTATTTTTACTGCAGTAGCCTGTAGTTTTGCCGCCTTTGCCTATGCCGAATTTGCTTCGATGGTACCCGTTTCGGGCAGTGCCTACACTTATTCGTACGTAGCTTTTGGCGAATTGGTCGCCTGGATTATCGGTTGGTCGCTTATCATGGAGTATGCCATTGGCAACATAACGGTGGCCATTTCCTGGTCCGATTACTTTACGGGCCTGCTCTCCTCCATACGAATACCTGCCCTGGGCATAGATAACGGCATCAACATTCCCGATTGGGCCACCATGGACTACCTCTCGGCCTTAAACGGTCATAAACATGCCGAGGCGCTTTTAAGTGCGGGCAAGAGCGTAACCAATCTTGACGAGGCTACACGTATAGCCAGCCATGCCTGGACTACCGCACCACAAATTGGAGGCTTCCATTTGGTGGCCGACCTGCCGGCTTTGGCCATCATTATCTTCATTACCTGGCTCATTTACCGAGGCATGAAAGAATCGAGAAACGCCAGCAATGCCATGGTTGTCGTGAAGTTGGCCGTGATTTTATTGGTGCTCGCCGTGGGCGTTTTTTACATCGATACCAAAAACTGGAATCCTTTTGCGCCAAATGGCGTTTCGGGTATTCTAAAAGGGGTTTCGGCGGTTTTCTTTGCCTACATCGGCTTCGATGCCATTTCTACAACGGCCGAAGAATGCAAAAATCCGCAACGCGATTTGCCCCGCGGCATGATGTGGGCCATTATCATTTGTACGGTACTTTATATCGCCATTGCCTTGGTACTGACCGGCATTGTAAGATCTGATAGCTTAGCCGTGGGCGATCCATTGGCCTTTGTTTTCGATCAGATAGACCTGAAACTGATGAGCGGGATTATTGCCGTAAGTGCCGTTTTTGCCATGGCCAGCGTATTGCTGGTATTCCAAATGGGCCAACCACGTATCTGGATGAGCATGAGTCGTGATGGCTTATTGCCAAAATCGTTTTCTAAGATCCATCCCAAATACAAAACACCTTCGTTTGCCACCATTGTGGTAGGTTTTGTGGTAGCCGTACCATCGTTGTTCATGAACCTGACCATCGTAACCGATCTTTGTTCTATCGGCACCCTATTTGCCTTTGTATTGGTTTGTGCAGGCGTTTTGGTGTTGCAAAACAAACCCGATGTACAACGCGGCAAATTCAGGATTCCCTATGTGAATTCGAAGTTTATCATTCCGATAGCTTTCATTGCGGTTCTGGCAGTGGCCTTTACTAAATTTAAGCCCGAAACCATGGCTTTCATCACCAACGAAACCAAAGTAAACGGACCAGTTGCCTTTATCACTTCCCTGAACGAAAAGGAACTGGAAACGGTTAAAAGGGAAATCAGCACGAATCCCGTGGTTTTGCAAGGTAAACAGATTGATGCCGAGGCTTACCTCAACAGCCTAACGCCTGCGCAATACGACGATTTCATGGCTAAATCTTCTATCTCCCATGCTAAGAAATACGAAAGTGGCTGGTCTTTGTTCAAGCATAAAATTCCGATGTGGATTTTCTTGTTCATCTGTGTCATCATTGCTTATTTCTGTATCACCAAAAACCTTTCGCTCATTCCGGTATTAGGCCTGATCTGCTGTTTGTACATGATGTGCGAGCTGGGTATTTCCAACTGGATCGGCTTTGGCATTTGGCTGGTCGTAGGCTTGGTAATTTACTTCTTATACGGCTACAGGCACAGTAAATTGGGCCAGGCTACAATTAATCAGTAGTGACCATCTTCGAAAAGCTGAGCTCTCATAGAAAAGGAAAAACCAGGTAGAATCAAAAGGCTATTCAGGGTTAAAGCTGTATAAGCTGACAATGGGTTAAGATAAGATAAAAGCAAGACTATAAATACCGAAATTACAAGGTATAAGACGAGCGCGACAAACACTTTTTTTAGATTGGCTCTATTGTTAAAGTAAAAAAGAAGAGCGTCCTTATCCATAGCTTTGACAAAGAAGGCTATCTCGATGAAAAACCTACAAAAATCAGGCTCAAGGAAATTACCGTTGTTGGTTTTAATGACAAATACATCAACAACGTTTTCAGCGAATATTTAAGGAAAAAAGATTGATCTGCCGTTCAGCTTTCTATTCCACTTTGGATTGACAACTGCAAACTGGCAACTACAAACTGATAACTGAGCTGTTAACCGCAACCCGCTAAACCGCCAATCGGTTCAGTTCGATATCATCAGGCGTTACAAAAATCAACGGTACCTTTTCTACGTCCACATAACTCGAATCCAAACCAAAACTGCTTTCCTCCGATAAGGCGAAGTGTTTCAGCAAGAAGTAGTAATTCATAATGCTACGCTCGTAGAAGCTCAGCTTGCTGAACTTGGACAGGTGTTTTTCCAAAAGTACAAAGCGGAAATCGCCGGCAATCTTATGACGGTTCAATGAGGTGTATTGACTGGTAATGTCAACTTCGCCATTTTTAACCAGTTCTTCAACCACCTTGCGGTACAAGAGATTTACGCGTTGCTCTACCCTAAAGCCCAATTTGAAATCGATCCTGATCAGTTTGCCTGGTATAAGGAATTCAACCTTATAATCCATCGTATACGGCCTGTCTCTTATACACATCTAAAAGGGGGGGGGGGGGGGGGGGGGGGGGGGGGGGGGGGGGGGGGGGGGGGGGGGGGGGGGGGGGGGGGGGGGGGGGGGGGGGGGGGGGGGGGG
>NZ_JAELUC010000066.1 GCF_016429155.1 Pedobacter sp. ASV12
CCCCCCCCCCCCCCCCCCCCCCCCCCCCCCCCCCCCCCCCCCCCCCCCCCCCTTTTAGATGTGTATAAGAGACAGGATCATCTAATAATATCGCTTGCAATGCATCAATTGTTCCAGGATCTTTTTCTTGTTTCAGATTATCTATCCAATCGAATTTCTCTTGATATTTCTTACTTGAAGACGCTCTAGTAATTAATTCTAATATTGGCTTAATATCCTTAAATGTTATACTTGGATTTATATAAAGACCATCACTTCCTGTTACATTTGGCCCCAATATCTTCTTATTAGCATCGATAACTCCACCCGTTACACCTTTTAATAAATCTTTAATTGGGTCAACATTAAAATTCTCTTGCTTAGCTTTTGAACTTGATTGTGTTTTTGTAAAAATATTTAAATTATCAAGGTTTGCTCTGTCCATGCTTCGAAGACTATCTGCATCAATAAGGTTTAAGGCCGTTTTCAAAGAAATGTCTCTATCAATAACATTATCTTTTAGTAAATGCTTACCATATCCAAAAGGGATTGCATAAATTCTATTGCTTATTTTCAACAGCATTAACGCTCTGTTAGAAACATTATCTAAATTATCTATCTTTTCAGCCACTGCTTCCTGCAATAAATCCTTCCATAATGCCTGAGTATTTTTAGGTCTACCGATGTAAATAGTACCTTCAATATTATACTCTTTTTTTACAGCATATTTCTTTACACTTAAACTTTTTAGTGCGCCATCAAAAGTCTTAACAGTTTCTTTTAACAGATAAATACTCAAGTTATAAATCTTTCCTTCGATATCTTCCATAATTTAATTTTTAAATTCGAACTTCTTTTTAGAACACGTATATACTTGAAAATGAGCATCACAATTACATTCTAAACAATGGAATTTCATTTTATGCTGTTTTCTTAAGTCGTTTTACTTAAAACATCTAGCTTCACTTCCCATGCTGCCAACAATACCCACCACTACCGGCGCTTCGTTTACATCTTGCTCCTTTTTTGGTTAAGGCTTTGCATTGGCCTGCATAAACACTCGTTTTAGCCTTGCCCGTTGTTGAAGCACGGTTGCTCGGCAGCAATTGCGCAGTGCTTTTGGGCTTGCAAACGCCACAACTTCCCCCGTTGCCACAATACCTGCACCGCGAACAATTTGTACAGGCATTACAAGGCGTATTGCCATAGCAGGTAGCCACTGTAGATACGCTGGTCTTTTTTGTTGAATTCAATGAAAAATAAATCAGCACACAGCTGAGGCAACATAATAAAAGCGTTTTCAATACTCGGACAATTGGTTTTCAACTTATTCACCTTCGTAAGGCTGAATCTTGCAGACATAAAACTATAGCTAAATATGACTGCTCTTTATCCGGTTTTCCGTAACGAAATTCAAAAGTGCTTTGAGGCGTCAGGAACGATGATTTTTTGACACGAAAATTTTTTCTTAACTCCCAATAGCCACAGGTTGTGGCCTTTTGCAAACAAATATCCTACAAGCAGGGTTATTTGAACGGCGCTCTTTTTCGAACTAACTTAAAATTTAAGCTCATGAAAAATGCCAGCACACCCAAAAATAATCCGCACGTACAAGGCGGGCCAATAGCCAATCGCGCGCATCACGACATCAAGGTAGATAAAAAACAGAATGGCATCAGCAATGCCGGTGGCCAGCGCTCCGATCAAACTTCTAACAAAGACAATGAACGGAAACGTGAAAACAAATAAAGAAAAGCACCTTATCGGTGCTTTTTTGTTGGCAACCCTAGATCCCTTGACGGCTAAAGCTATGTTGCTTTCGCCATGGCAATAATATCCTTGCCTTCAACTACCCTTCTTTCGTTGTGACGATCCAAAGTATGGATCATGGCCAACGCCAATTCCTTTAACGTACAAAATCCGTTTGGAAACAGGGCTCTACCGATGGGAAATAGCCAGTTGATGTATTTATAGAACGAATGGGTGTATTTAAGCCCCTTAATGGGTTTGATAAATCCGGGCCTGAAATTAAAGACCTGTAAAAAAGGCAGCTTCATCAAGTCGTTTTCGGTTTTGCCTTTCACCCTCGACCAATTGGAACCGCCTTGCTCGCTGGTATTGGTGCCTGCGCCCGATACATAGCAGAAAGTCATGTTTGCGTTAAGCCTGCTCAGGGTTTCGGCCACATGCATGGTTAAAACATAGGTCATTTGGTAATATTTTTCTTTATCCATGCCTACCGACGATACGCCGAGGCAAAAGAAACAGGCATTATAGCCCGTCAGCTGCGCCTCTATAGGAGAAAAATCAAAAAAATCGGCATGGATGATCTCCTTTAGCTTGGGGTGGCTATAGCCGCAGGGCTTGCGGTTAACCACCAAAACAGCTTCTACCGCTTCATGCTGCAAACATTCGTAAAGTACACCTTCGCCCACCATACCTGTCGAGCCTGTAATAATGGTTCTGATTTTTTCCATGTCCTAATTTAAGCATTTAATAAGTTGAAGCAACCAAATTGCCAAAACCAAGAGAGGGTTTGGGCTGTTATTTTTACATTTGCCAAATTAACAGCCTGATCAAACCATGCCTGAACTTCTCCTCTTAACCGTGATGCTGATCCCCCAAATTGTAGCGGGGGTTTATGCCAAAAGCATCGGCAGGAATTTTTGGTTTTGGTTTTTTATATCCTTCTTGATTCCCATTATTTCGTTGATTGTTCTCTTGTTTTTGGATAAAGAAAAGGATAGCAAGAGAAAAGGTTATAGCTTGGCTGATCATGTAGAACGCAAAGACGACACGATTAATCACACCGAGACTTAGCCCTTCCTCTCAGTATCTTTTGTATAGCGCTTAGTTTGGCAAACAATATGGTCAAAATTTCTAGGTAACATGCTATCCCCTCCACGAGGACCAAGGGGAGGAAACAGGGCACAAACCCCACGCTCATCACCGCTTCCCTAACGTTCATGTACTTTTCCTTTTGGCTTTGAAATAGTTTTGTTTCATTTGCTTCGTCAAAAAATACAAGCACCCATGCCAAGCACCCAAAAAGGTCTATCATTATACTGGAAATGTCAGCTCATCGGCTGGTCGCTGGCGGCGTTGTATTGGGCACTTGTAGGCTATTTAGGGTCTAACTTTAGCTTCATCTTGGGCATATTTCATTTTTTTGGCGATTTGTGCATCTACATCATTCCTACCCATCTGTTCCGCAACCTTTCTAAACAGCAACACTGGGAGCAATTGAAACCCAAAAAGCTATTGCCTATTGTGCTTTTGGCCATTCTGTTATTAGGCACCATTTTCATGGTGCTCACCATCACTAAAAACTATTGGTTCAGGACATTCTGGGAGCCCGGATTTTTGGGAAGCTTTGCCTTATATTTCGAACAGAGCTGGCTGGTTACCTGGATGACAGGTGTTCGCCTTATGTGTATCTGGATCCTGGCCTATTACCTGTACCATTATGCCCAGGCCGAAATCAGGGCCAGCAAAGAAAGCGCACGCTTAAGCCTCATCGCCAAAAATGCGCAGCTGGATAATTTAACGGCACAGCTTAATCCACATTTTTTCTTCAACTCGCTCAACAACATCAAAGCGCTGATCAACGAAAATCCAAACAGTGCCCGCAGGGCTATCGACCTTCTTTCAGACCTCTTGCGCACATCGCTTTATCACCGAGACCATGCCTTGATTACCTTACGGGAAGAACTGGATTTGATTAACGACTATGTGGAGCTGGAGAAAATGCGTTTTGAAGAACGGCTACAGGTTAATTTTGAGGTCGATCCGCAAATATTAGAGGCCAAGGTGCTTCCACTCAGCCTACAAAACCTGGTCGAAAATGCCATTAAACATGGTATTGCACAACAACCCAGTGGCGGTGTTATTTTAGTCGGTATTTCAAGGCAAAACGGCTTGCTGGCAACTACGGTCCTGAACCCTGGCACCCTGCAAATGAAAACAAACACTGGCCTGGGACTAAAAAACCTGCAAGAACGCCTACAGCTTCAGTTTAACGGCAAAGCCAGCTTTAACCTCGAGCCTTTGGATGTACAAACTGTTTTGGCCACTTTAAAAACACCTTTGCAATGGGAAAATTAGGCTATTTGATTATAGACGACGAGCGTTTGGCCCGCGAAGAAATGAAGTGGAGCCTAAAGCCCTATGCCGATTTAGAGTTTTTGGGCGAAGCCTCTAATGCCTTTCAAGCCGAAGAGTTGATGAACAGCCTCCATCCCGATCTTATTTTCCTGGATGTGCAGATGCCCGGCAAAACAGGCTTTGAATTGTTGGAAGCGTTGGACCATGTGCCTGCCGTAATTTTTACTACAGCCTTTGACCAATATGCCGTAAAGGCATTCGAATTGAACGCGCTCGACTATTTGGTAAAACCCATCCGCCAGGAGCGATTGGAAAAAGCCATCCTCAAAGTAAGGCAGCAATTACAAAATACAAGTGCCACTAAACCAGCACATCTTTTTGTAAAGGAGGGCGAGAAATATCATTTTATAGCGCTTAACGATTTGTACCTGATCGAATCGATAGGCAACTATGCACGCCTGTATTTTAAACACGAAAAAGTATTCTTCAAAAGATCGCTCAGCCAGTTGGAAAAGACCCTCGATCCCAATTTGTTTTTCAGGATTAACCGCAATACCATTATCAACACCAGCTTTATTGAACAAGTGACGCCCGATGCCAACGGCCGTTTATCCTTTCGATTAAAAAACAACGAAAGCTATACCGCTTCTAACCGGCAAAGCGCCCTATTTAAAAGCAGAAACATGTTCTAGATTTTTTAACCCTTTTAATTTAATACGATGAATTTATTGAGAAAAACCTTCTCCCTGGCCATGCTTTGCCTAGGGCTGAGCTTAGGCAGCCATGCCCAAACCAGCACTACAAAAGACTTGAGCGCTTATCTGGTGCAGGATAGCCTGTTGATTCCGACCCAAGATGGCGCACAGATCTCGGCCTTGGTGGTACGCAAAAAAAATATGTCTGAAAAACAGGCGGCTATTTTAAGTTTTACCATCTATGCCCGTCTCAGCGACATCAACAAGGCCATAGAAGCGGCCGACAAAGGCTATGTGGGCGTGGTGGCCTATTCGCGGGGCAAGAAAAACAGTCCGGATGAAGCCGTACCTTACGAATACGACGGACAAGATGCCACCACCGTTATCGATTGGATCAGTAAGCAACCTTGGAGCAACCAAAAAGTGGCTATGTATGGTGGCAGCTATAACGGTTTTACGCAATGGGCGGCTACCAAGCACTTGCATCCGGCTTTAAAAACCATTGTTACTTCGGCCTCGGCCAGCCCAGGTTTAGATGTACCCATGACCAACAACGTTGTGATGAATTTTGTATTCTCCTGGACTTACTACACCACCAATAACAAGCTTTTGGATAATGCCGATTACAACAACAAGCAATGGAACGACCTCGACGACCGCTGGTATGCGGCGGGTACGCCCTATCCTACGCTGGACAGCTTGCTTGGCCGGCCAAAAAACAAAATCTTCAGGCGCTGGCTGGCACACCCTTCTTACGACTCGTATTGGCAAAGCATGATTCCCTACCAAGACGATTTTGCCAAAATCGACATCCCTATTTTAAGTACCACAGGCTATTTTGACGGCGGGCAAATTGGCGAAATGTATTACTACCGCGAGCATCTCAAATACAACCCCAAAGCCGAGCATTATTTATTGGTTGGCCCTTATGGCCACTTTGGTGCGCAAGGCTATCCTGATTCGGTGTACAACGGCTATAAAATTGATCAGGTGGCTAAAATTCCTATCCACGACCTCATTTACCAATGGTTCGACTATATTTTAAAAGGGGGGGCTAAACCGGCTGTTTTAAAAGACAAAGTCAATTATCAGTTGATGGGCACCAACCAATGGCTCAGTGCACCATCCCTAAAACAAATGTCCAACGATTCGCTGGTGCTTTACCTGAGCAGCGAGCGTGACCAAGATGCTTTTAAACTGAGTAACAAAAAGCCACTAAAAGAAGGCTTTTTAAAACAGGAAATAGATTTTAAGGACCGCAGCAACAAACACAGCTACTTTTGGCTACGTAGCGTTACTTATGATACTTTATACCATAATGGTTTGATGTTTTACAGCAATCCTTTGCCCGAAGCGGTTAACCTAACGAGCAACTTTACCGGACAGATGAAAGTGATGATCAACAAAAAAGACATGGACTATAGCGTGGTGTTGTTTGAGCTTACCCCCGAAGGCAAATATTTTTACCTCTCTTACTTTATGGGCAGGGCAAGCTATGCAACCGACCATAGCCAAAGAAAACTGCTGGTACCCGGCCAAAAAGAAACCCTACCCTTTAGCAATACTTACCTCAGCGCCAAAAAACTGAGCAAAGGAAGCCGCATTGTGGCCCTTGTAAATATTAACAAGAGCGCCAGCGAACAAATCAATTACGGCACAGGCCAAGATGTAAACCTCGAAAGCATTAAAGACGCCAAAGAGCCTTTACAGGTAAAATGGTATAACGACAGCTACATCAAACTGCCTATTTTAAGGTAAAAGAAAAAATCGTCATGGCGAGGGCAACAAAGCAGTCTCGCCATGACGAATAATATAAAACGGTGTTAATGTAGCTCGTTCGTCTTTAGTTAGCGCACATTCGTAGTTCCTCTTAGCGGATACTCTTTTGGTGGTTCCAAATTAAGCAGGTTTTTGACAAAATAATCCCAGCGACGACGCATCATGTAAGGCGAATAAGCACCAAAGCCGTGCGCACTGTTAGGGAAAATAACCAAATCGTAGTCTTTGTTGGCTTTATTCAGGGCTTCTACTACCAAAAGCGTATTGTAAGGTGGCACGTTGTTGTCCATCATGCCATGCGCCAACATTAGTTTTCCCTTTAGGTTTTTCGCATAGTTTTGGTTGGCCTGGGCTTCGTAATCCGAGTTTTCTACCAAGCCATTGTAGCGTTCGCCCCAATCGTCTTCGTAGTTGCGGTTTTCTTGGTTGCCCGATTCGGCGATACCCACCTTAAAGAAGTCGGGATAGCGGAACATGGCTGCTGCCGTAGCGAAGCCACCACCCGAGTGCCCCCAAATGCCTACCTTATTGGTATCGATTGGGTATTTTGTCGACAACTGTCTAATCGCCGCGATCTGATCAGGCAAAGTATTATCGGCCATGTTGCCATAGCTCATATCATGGAAGCTTTTTGAACGGAAGGGATTGCTTGTGCCTTCAATCACCACCACAATGAAGCCTAGTTCGGCCAGGGCTTGGTTATCGCCCCTAGAAGCCGAGAACGACCAGCTGCCTACGCTACCGCCTTGCGGACCTGGATAGATATAATCGATAACCGGGTATTTCTTGTTCGGATCCATGTTGGTTGGCGTAAATACCAGTCCGTAAATATCGGTTTTGCCATCACGTGCTTTTACGTTTACTGGGATAGGAGCCTTCCAGCCTTTAGCTGTTAACCTTGATACGTCTGTTTTTTCCAACGACGTAATCAGATTGCCTTTTACATCACGGTAGTTCATGGTTGGTGGCACATCAGGCTGAGAGTACGTATCTATAAAATAGTTATACGACGGCGAGAAAGTGATCGAATGGTTGCCCTCTTCTGGGGTAAGCAAGGTCAAGCCTTTGCCATCGAAGCCCACTTTGTAGAGATAGGCGAAATAAGGATTGCCTTTTTCGCGGCCATGACCCGTAAAATAGATTACACGGTTTTTCTCGTCAACCCTTAGCAAACGGCCTACCAGCCAAGGCCCTTTGGTTATTTGGTTTTTCAGTTTGCCGGTAGTGGCATCGTACAGGTACATGTGGCCCCAATCATCGCGCTCCGAATACCACAAGATTTCTTTGGTAGCCGGCAAGTAGCGCCAGTTAATGGCTCCACGGCCCGATTCGAACTGGGTTTTTACGGTTTCTTCAAAAACCTCGCGCACTGCCCCGGTATTGGCGTCGGCAATGCGGAATTTCTCTTGCTTATGATCACGGGAAGTAGAAAGAAAAGCCATTTCAGAGCCATCTGCTTTCCAGTCGATGTCATCAAAAGTACCACTGCTGGCAATATCGTCGCTCAAGGTAGCACGATGCGGATCTGGCGGAATTTGCAAGCTGACAACTTTCGCATTTTCCACATCAATAATCACCCTTCTGATGGTGGCAATTACCTTATCGCCCGGCAAAGGATATTTCCACTGTTTGAGCACCGGCGCACCCACATTGGTGGTTACCAGGTACATGTTGTTTACGTTGCGCTGGTCTTGCTGGAAAGTGGCTACCTTTTTAGAATCCGGCGACCAGCGTACCACTGGGCCATCGCTCATGGTCCAGCCCGCATTATCGGTAGCATAGCCATAGTCTTTAACCCCATCGGTAGTGAGCTGGGTTTGTTTGTTGGTGGCTACATCGCGTACCCAAAGGTTCCAATCTTTAATAAAAACGGCTTTTTTGCCATCTGGCGACAACACTTCGCTATTGCCCCTAAACCTGGCTGCCCGTGGAGGTTCGGCATTTTTGTAAGCATCTGTAGGTACCTTGCTTTTTTTTGCCGGGTTAACCAAAAAATCCTGAGAACCGTTCGCCGTTTTCACGGTGTACCAAAATTGGTCGTTTTCGAGCCAATTCGGAAAAATCGCCGCTTTATCGATCAAAGGCGAAGTGTTATAAGCCATAAAGCTTTCGGCACGCTCATAGTCTTTAGCCGTTAGTTTGCCCTGCTGGGCATGGGCAACAAATGCCGAGGCAAGCGCCGCAACTGTAAGTAAATATTTATTCATAGCCATTGTTTAATTGATGGGGTATAAAATTAAAAGGTTTAGCGCGTTCGTGTTTAAAGTACCAAGAATAATACATCAACAGTGCTTACGCAAATAACGGGGCTATAAATTAAACCCGCTGTCTTCTGATACTATTTCCGGTTTAAAATCTTCTCAAATGCCTGCACCTTTTCGCCAATTGCTCCTTCAGCAATAGCACCCGAAGCGTTAGCCACTACCCTTCCTTGGCTGTTGACCAAAAAATGGGATGGATAGCTATGGAACTCGAACACATTGTTTAAAATCGCCACTTCATCTTTATTGAGATTCACAAATTCCGCATTAATGCCATATTTCTTTTTAACAGCCAACATATTTTCTTCGGTTGTAAAGGTCGAAAGAAACAAGAATTTAATCGGTTTGCCTTTAAATCCATCAATCAACCTGGGATAGTTCGGCATTTCGGCCATACAGGGTCCGCACCAATCTCCCCAAAAATCAATATATAGGTTTGTGCCCTTGGTTTGCGTAAAGAGGCTGATCAATCTTTGTTTTAACGAGCGGCTTGCCTTGAGTTTTTGCAAACGCTCTAGAATAGCAAACGAGGCGAAGCCATTGCTTGTTTTTGCTTTCGCTTCTATCAATTTTTGACGGAGAAATGGATTTGATATTGTCTTTACCTGTCTTTCCCAGGCCAACGTATCCTTTACAAAACTGGCTTTATCCAAAAGCACGTTGTAATGTAAGATATCTTTGCTTAGGCCGTTTGAAAACTTATCGATCTCATTCAAATATAAGTCGATCGAATTGCCTGCCTGCTGCTTTGCCAAGTCATAACTGGGATTGATATTGACCATAATCTCTTGGTCGGCACTTAACATTTTTAAGAACGCATAATAAGCCGAATTGTTGAGGGCTTCTGGATTATTGATCGGAATTGCCCTAATCATTTTGAGCAGCTGGGATTGGACAATCTTGTTGTTAAACTTGCCTGCAAAAGGAAAAAACAAAATATCAATACCCGCCTTGTATTGCAGCTCGTTTTTCTTCCAATTGATAAAGAACTGATCATGAACCTGATGCTGTTTAACAAAAACGTCCAAGAAATTCAATTGCTCCTGCAGCTGGTCCATTTTACGGGCCGCATACAGGCTGTCGCTTTGGCTTTTATCGCCCATATTTACCTCGCTGAATTTTTGCTTGGCAAAGGCCTTGTTAAACCTGAATAAAAGATTGTTTAACGCCGCAAATTGCCCGAAAGCTACAACAGCGTCCTCGTTATTTCTTTCTTCGCTTATTTTATCATTATTGATCTCTAACCTTATTGCTGTTCCGGGCTTTGTATAAATATCGATAAAAGCATCTCTGTAATTTAGCAGCATATCACCTTCAAGGGGCTGATAAAGTTTAATCCAGAAATCTCCGTTTTCTTTAACCTGAATGGCCTGATTGGTGGGCTTGCCCCTAAGGTCGTAGGTAGAAAAGGTGATGAAATGATCTCCCTGGCCGGGCTTATAGCCGATAATCTTTCCGCTGATCTGAACACTGTCTTTTTCGTTAAAAGGATTTGTCGCGGTTGGTTCTTGGGCGGTGGCCGAATAACAGCTGAGGATTGCGAATAGTAAAAGACCTGATTTTTTCATGAAAGGCGATGTAATTTTCAACCTAAAGTAAACATAAAATACGACTGTTAAAATGACGGATGAAACTTCGGCGGCAGCCTAGCCCTAAACAACAAATGCCACCAAAGGCAGCATTTATTCGGTCGATTAAAATGGCATTAAAAATCTCCGTTGGTTTAAGTGTTTGTAGAGCAGCATTGTACAAATTTGATGCCTGTTCTTTCAAAAAAAATGCTAAACAGCAAAAAAAACAATGAATATCAAGACAAAGAGATTATTTCTTTAATTATCAACCCATTAAATTTGAACAAACGCGTAACTTTGGGCGAGAATAGATCATCTAACCCTGGCAAATTAAGTTATATGCCATTTTTAACCTACCCTTTTTGATCAAACCGCTCACTTCATGAGGCAACAGGCCGATGCGCGTTAAAAAAATGTTAAAGGTGAAATCGACATACAATTTGTGCTTAACTTTATAGTTTTTAGTTTAAACCACAAACGCAAAATGCCTTTGGCCCTACAGCAGTCTTTTCATGAAAAATCCAGCGACCACGAGCTGTTAAAACTGGTTGGCGCCAACAACCGTTTGGCCTTTACCGAGCTCTACCATCGTTATTGGGACAAGGCCTTTACCGTGGCCATGCACCGTACTGCCGACGAAGATGTCGCTGCAGAAATTGTGCAGGATATTTTTGTAAGCCTGTGGCAGCGTCGCGCCACCCTACAAATCAAAAACGGCATAGCCACCTATCTTTCGGCTGCGATCAAATACAAAGTGATTAACCATTTGGCCAGCCAGTACAAACAACAGCAACATTTAGTGAACCTGGCCAATTCGGCGCCTCAAACTACCGACAGCACCAACGATTGGCTGGCCGAAAAAGAATTGCGCCAACTTTTAGACGAAGCCATCCACCAATTGCCACCCAAGTGCAAAATGGTCTTTCTGATGAGTCGCGAAGAAAACAAGACCTACGCCGAAATTGCCGACGAACTGGGCATCTCCGAAAAAACCGTCGAAGCGCATCTTTCCAAAGCCCTGAGCAGCTTAAGGCAAAGCCTGAAAATTTCCCTGCCATTGCTTTTATTCCTGCTCGGAAAATAAATTTCATTGCCAACTAAGGGTATGGCCGTGCAGCATTGACTATATGTTAAAAGATGCTCGGCAAACGTATGGAAAAACCCAACCCACAACTACAGGAACTGGCCTACAAATGGAAAAACGGCACGCTTACGCCCGAAGAAAAAATCCGTTTTGAGCAATGGTATACTAGTTTTAACGACGAAGAGCTGTTGTTGAGCGAGAGCAAGTATATTAATGCGAAACAGCTGAAGGCACATATTAAAGCCAACATCGACCAGCAATTGGCCAAGGAAGTAGCCCAACCAAAAACAGTTAAGCTATGGCCTCGCATAGCCGCCGTGGCCGCCGTAGTGCTTGTTGTATTTGGAGTTACCCTGTTTAGAGAACCGATCCAAAACCTGTTCAGTCCGGTTCAGCAACTACAACTGGTAACCTTGCCTGGGCAGCATCGCCAAATTCAGCTGGCCGATGGTACCAAAGTATGGTTGAGTCCGGCTACACACATCAGTTATCCCAATAAGTTTAGAGGCCATGAACGACAAATAGAAGTAAGTGGCGAAGCTTTTTTTGAAGTAAAACACGATCCCGAACATCCATTTGTGATCCAATCGGGGGCCATGCGCACGATCGTATTGGGTACCAGCTTCAATGTACGCGCCTATCCGGGTACCAACAAGGCCGAAGTAACAGTAGTAAGCGGCAAAGTTGGGGTTACGGCACAGCACAAAACCGAAATCATGACCGCCAACCAGCGTGTAACCTTCAATAAAACCACTAATGGCTTGATTAAGGAGAAATATCCAGATGCCCAACGGTTTATCGAGCAACGAATCGGTCTATTCAATTATAACGGTACCGCGTTGCTAACGGTAAGCCAGGACTTGGAGATGCAATATGGCGTTAGCATACAGCTAGCCCCTTCGTTGCTCCACAAAGCTTTTTACGGACAGCTCAACACCAGCATTCCATTGCCACAAACCTTGGATAAGCTATCGGCCGTAATGGATATCACTTGGCATAAGGAAGGCAAAACCTATGTACTGCAAACTAAAACCCCAAATAACAATTAACAAAAAACACTACACACACCACACACACAATGAAAAGCCCGGTTCTCAGGATCGGGCTTAACCAAACCACGAAAGAACCTGTTTAAGTTTCCAAAGCCGGAGACAAGTCAATCACCTTTAAATTTAAAATCATGAAAAAAACCGACCCTTACGGGTTCATGTCTATTTTTTATATTGTAATGAAGCTTCCCTTGTTTGTTAAAGTTACGTTGCTGGCCTTGCTGCTTTTTTGGGTTACCCATGCCCCTTTAATGGCACAGCAGCTCAGCCCCCTGGATAAACCGATTACCCTCAGCCTCAAAAACGAGCCTTTAAAACAGGCCTTGGATAAAATTACGACAGCCAGTGGCGTAAGGTTTACCTACAACGAAACCGTGGCCAACAGCCAGGTTAAAATCAGCATCGAGGCCAAAAACCAAAGGCTCGAAAATGTGCTGACTGCAGCACTGAGCAACCAGCCCTATACTTTCAGTTTGCTGGACCAGGAAATACTGATCCGTTTTGATGCCGAAAAGCTAAAAAAGCCCAACGCCGTTCCGGCGGCTAATCCGGCTAGCAACGGCAAGTTTACCGTAAGCGGTACGCTCATTTCAAAAGCCTCTGGCGAAACGCTTATTGGGGCTACCATCAAGGTTGTTGGGGCCTCACAAGGCACTTCGACCAACGAATATGGCTTTTTCTCGCTTACCTTGCCCAAGGGCAGCTACCAATTGGCCGTATCGGCCGTAGGCATGAAGAACGAAATCATCAGCCTGATGCTAGACGGCAACAAAAAAATGGATCTTGCACTCGAAGAGAGCTCGAAGGAACTGGCTACCATCAATATTGTGGCCAAGGCTAGAGGCAGCCGCGATTTGAGCAATCCGCAAATGGGCGTAGAAAAGCTCAACATCCAAGATATTAAAAACGTACCGGTGCTTTTTGGCGAAAAAGATGTCATGAAAACCATCCAGCTGTTGCCAGGCATTAAATCGGCTGGCGAGGGCAACGGCAATTTCTATGTACGCGGAGGCGGGGCCGACCAGAACCTGATTTTGCTGGATGAGGTTCCGGTATACAATGCTTCGCACTTGCTGGGCTTCTTTTCAACCTTCAACTCCGATGCCATCAAAAACATGAGCATTTACAAAGGCGATATGCCTGCCCAATACGGTGGCCGGCTTTCTTCTCTGCTTGATATCAAGATGAACGAAGGCAACAACCAAAAATTCGGCGTTAGCGGTGGTATTGGGCTCATTGCCGCCAGGGTAAATGTAGAAGGCCCTATCCAAAAAGAGAAATCGTCCTTCCTGTTTTCTGCCCGACGTACTTATGCCGACCTTTTCTTAAAGCTTTCGAGCGACAGCACCATCAATCGCAATCAGCTTTATTTTTACGATTTTAACCTCAAAGCCAATTACATTCTGGGCGAAAAAGACCGATTGTATGTTTCTGGCTATTTGGGCAAAGACGTGCTGGTAGCTCGGGAAATAGCCGACATCAACTGGGGCAACAGCGTAGCCACTTTACGCTGGAACCATATTTTCAGCAACAAACTTTTTTCCAATACTTCGGCCAGCTTCAGCAATTACAAATACAACATCAACATTAAGGAAGACGTCAACGAATACAACATCTTTTCGCAACTGCGCGATTGGAACCTGAAAGAAGACCTGCAATGGTTTGCCAACAGCAAAAATTCGGTCAGTTTTGGCTTCAACAGCATTTACCATACCATTAAGCCGGGCGAGATTTCGGCCACTGGCAATTCGGGCATTCTTTCGCAAAACCTGCAGAACCGCTTCTCGTGGGAAAATGCCGTGTACGCCAGCAATACCTGGAAAGCAACCGATCGTTTCTCGCTTACGTATGGCCTCAGGATATCGGCATTTAGCATTTTGGGCAAAGGCGATTATTACGATTTGGATGGCAATGGCAATATTATAGGTAGCACCAGCTATGCTTCGGGCCAATTGGTTAAAACCTATTACAACCTCGAACCGCGCCTGGCCATGGCCTATCAGCTGAACGAGAACAGTTCGGTAAAGGCATCGTACGCTCGCAACGCCCAAAACCTGCACCTGATCAGCAATTCTAATGCGAGTTCGCCTACCGACAAATGGGTGGCCAGCACCAACATCATCAAACCCGAACAGGCCAACCAGTACTCTATCGGCTATTACCGCGATTTTAGCGAACACCAATACGAGCTTAGCGCCGAAACCTATTACAAACAGCTGTATAACCAGGTCGATTACCGTAACGGCGCCAATATTTTTACCAATCAGCCCATAGAAACGCAATTGCTTTATGGCAAAGGCAGAGCTTACGGCCTTGAGTTGTTGTTTAAGAAAAAAGCAGGCCGATTAACCGGCTGGATCAGCTACACGCTTGCTAAATCTGAACGGAAAATTGACGGCATTAACAACAACCAGTGGTACAATGCCCGACAAGACCGTACACACGACATTGCCGTGGTGGCCATGTACAAGCTCACGAACAAGTGGACTCTATCGGCCAATTTCATCTATTACACCGGCGATGCGGTAACTTTTCCGAGTGGCAAATACCAAATTGACGGCGTCAACTATTACTATTACACCAGCCGTAATGCTTCGCGTATGCCAAGCTACCACCGTTTAGACCTGGGGGCCACCAAACAGCTGAAGCAGACCAAAAAATTCTCTTCAGAATTGGTGTTGGGCCTATACAATGCCTATGGGCGAGAAAATGCCTATACCATATTCTTCAGGGACAAAAAAGACGAGCCTAGCCAAACCGAGGCGGTAAGAACGACTTTATTCACCTTTGTTCCTTCTATTTCCTATAACTTTAAATTTTAATGGCATGAGTTCAATTTCACGTTATATTGGCTATTTATTAATCATTGGATGCTTATTTTCCTCCTGCGAAAAAGCAATAGATCTCAAGCTCGAAAATGCGATACCAGATTACGTTATCGAAGGTACGATAAGCAATGAAGCAGGTGGCGCCAAGGTACTGATCAGCGCCACGAAAGACTTTAAGGACAACAACAGTTTTAACGGCGTTAGTGGTGCCCAGGTAAGCATTGAAAACAATGGCACGGCCTACGCGCTTACCGAAACCAGCAAAGGCGTTTATCAGGCTGCTACGCTGATGGGTACGCCGGGCGGTTCGTATCGCCTGTTGGTAAACCTTGCCGGCAAAAATTATACAGCCCATTGTACGATGCCCAAAGCGGTAACGCTCGATAGTATTTATGTGAGCCAAAGCAAATACGACCTTAACAAAGACAAAGTGCCACGCACTTTTGCGGTAGTCAAATACAAAGATCCGGCAGGAGAACTGAATTATTATCGTTTTGTGCAGTACCTCAACAACAAGAAAGAAAAGACCTTGTTTGCCTTTAACGACGAGTACACGCCAGGACAAACGGTAAATACCATCCTGAATTACAACAACCCCAACGACGATTTGAGCATCGACCTGAAAAAAGGCGACAACCTCACCATTGAGATGCAATGCATTGATGCGGCTGTGTATAAATATTTTTATAGCCTGGACAACGGTGCATCGGGCAATGGCAACAATGCCGCGCCTTCCAACCCTTTAACCAATATACAAGGTGGTGCTTTAGGGTATTTCAGTGCGTACACCACCCAACGTAAAACCATAAAAGTTCCTTAATATCCTGTTTAGTTGCTTAGCCCCTTGCGTTTGCCGGGGGCTTTGTTTTCGGCCTTGCCGTTCGGGCCTAAACAAGAAACAACTATCATGATTTCAGGCCACTCTAAATATATTCCAGAAAAATTCTTAAAATAGCGTTCTTTGGCCATCCAATCCTAAAACATATGAACATCGAAGAACTTAGAGACTACTGCCTCAGCAAAACTGGTGTTACCGAAGGTTTTCCTTTTGGTGAAGAAACCCTTGTTTTTAAGGTTGGCGAAAAGCTGTTTCTGCTGATTGGCTTAGAACATGGCAAATGGTTCAATGTAAAATGCGATCCCGAACTGGCGATCGAACTCCGTGAGCGCCACTGGGAAATTACGCCCGGCTTCCACATGAACAAAAAGCACTGGAATTCGGTACGGCTAGATGGCAACTTATCGTTTAAGCAGCTGCAAGCGCAGATTGACCACTCTTACGAATTGGTTCTACAGTCGCTGCCTAAAAAACTGCAAGAAGAAATCAAGGCACTGGCCTCAAACACCGGGCAGACCTAACAACCACAAAGATTCAGGAATTAAAGCTGTTTTTGTCTGCGTGGTTAAATGGCCCAACAATTGATGGCAAAAAAGAGACAGCATCCCTAATATTTATCAGTAATGAACCAGAGGTTGTAGCAATGACTTATCAGCAATATCCCGTACATCCAACGCTGCGCAATTGGATACGTTATTTTTGGAGTTACGATGTATACACGACAGCCGTACAAGCTTTGCACATCCGTTCCTTTGCCGACCGCTATCCGAGGTTGATTTTTCAGGACATGAATTCTTCATCGCCTATTAAAGAGGCGACAGGATCAATGAAGCCCATTTGCTATCTGAGCGGCATAGATACCCTACCCACAGAGGCCTTTTGGGAAAGCCGATTTTCTCATTTTGGGGTCAGCTTTCAGCCACATGCTCTCCAAGCTATTTTTGGAATCCATGCAGATGAGCTCACCAATCAAACCCCCGACCTGCAGCTACTGGAGAAAAAAGAAATGACCAACTTGCTATTGGCTGCGCATAACCATGAAGAACGTGTCAGCATCCTATCCCGCTATTTTTATGAGAAGTTGGCCCAAAGCAAGCCCGATACCATCATCAACGACCTGTTCTGCGGGCATTGGTCAGACAAACTTGACGATGGCATTCGCCTGGCTTCCTTAGCCAATCATTACCACCTTTCCGAACGACAGTTCCAACGGCGCTTCAAGCAGGGCGTTGGCGTATCGGCCCGAAAGTTTGCCAGGCTGGCCAAATTCGAAAAATCGCTGGGCGCATTAGCCAATGCCAAGTACGGCAGCCTTACACAATTGGCCTATAGCCTGGGCTACACCGATCAATCGCATTTTATTAAGGATTTCCAAATGTTTTCCGGCCTGTCGCCTTACGCCTTTGCCAAAGACACCATCCTGGGCGCTGAAAGTTCGTCTTTTATTTACCTGGAATAGCAAGATGTCGTTTTGATACAATTCTGGATGCTTGAATGATTTTAGCTTTACGCTACTCATCAATCACTAAGTAACATGGAATTATTAAAAAACAAAATCGCCGCTTTTATCGTAATGGCCACCATCATGTGTTCGTCAATCGGATGTTCAAAAGACAAAGACGATACACCTGCCAACACCTCGCACAAATTGGTTTTTAAGGCTGAAGCCTCTTCGGGCTCATCACTTAACACTGTTGTGTATGGGTATGACAACAGCCTCACCTCCGTTTCCAGCTTGAGCGGCACGACATGGACAAGCCCTGAAATTACAGCGCCAGCGAATGCCTCTGTAGCCAGCGTTATCATGAATGCCATTGGCGCAAATGCTTCTTCTACATTAAAAGTTCAGGTCTATGTTGACGGAGTATTGAAAAAAGAAGGCAATAGTGCCGGAACAGCATTGTCTGCAACCGCGCAGTTCAATCTCAGGTAATCCGTTTGCAGACATGAAGAAAATCAGCTTCTGTTTGCTGCCCCCTGCTTTGCTCTTTTTGCCGTGCAACCATGCACAGGCAAACACGATCAAGACGGATGAGCAAGCGCTAACTACCCTTGTAAACCAATTGACGGACTGCATAAAAACCAGGAGCATCCTCGCATTTTATGCCTTTTTCATAGAGAGGCCTGTAAATTGGCTGGGCGCGTATCAAAGAGCGCCCAGCAAAAGCGGGCAAAAAACAGGAGCAGAAAGAAAGTAATTGTTATTGAACCTACCCCATTCCCAAATCAACCCATGGACAAAAAAACAAGGCTATCCACACTGTGGATTTTCCTTACCCTGAACTTTATTTTTTGCGATGTCTTCTCCTTGCATTACCAGAAAGACCTGCAAAATCTTTTGAACGGAAAGGTAGGCGACACACCGATTACGCAACCTTTTTTGTTGCTATTTTCAATCATCATGGAAATTCCGATGTTGATGATCCTGCTTTCCAGACTATTGAAGTATAGAGCCAATAGGACGCTTAACCTAATTGTGGCCATGCTATTGCTCATTTTACAGCTCAGCACGTTGTTTTGGGGCGAGAACACCCTGCATTATAAGTTTTTCAGTTTGATAGAAATCCTAACCTGCATGGCTATCATCGGCCTATCGTGTCAGTGGAGGGACGAGGTTGCTAAGCCTTTGGAATTCACGCCCATAATTTAGTCGACCACGAGCCTTATTTCTTAGAAAGGAACAGCTAAACTAGAAAGGTGTTCCTTTTATGATCTTCTCAAATGTTTTTTAGCTTATTTACGTTTCAAGTTGCGCACAATCAATGTTGCACAAACGATAAGCGTAGTTAAATAAACAATGTCCAATGCTGGTTTTTCCAGCTCTAAGTTCTGACAATCGACCTGCCTGTACCACACAATGCCTACAATGATTGCCCAAATGCAATTCCTTTCTGATTTGCTATCTGTAAGCCGCTCTTTACTGTTTCTTAATGAGTTTATAGTTTCCAGAAACGCTATTCTTTTCTAAGGCATACCCATCGGCCAATTCAAGTATCCAACCATCACCGGTTATTTTTTGGCCTTCGGTTTGGATAGGGTTAGCTATGGAAAGCTTGTCCCAATTCGGACTCATCAGCGCACCCTTTTCTACCGTTAGAATACCCCATACATCCGTAACCCTGATATTCGGGTAAACCGTGCCCTTATCTTCAATAGGCACAATATTTCTTGGATCAAAAGAAACGTTCATTTTCACAAACTTGACCTCAAAATGGGGCTGTTCAATGAATTTGAGCTTATATTCGGCTACGATCCTTTTGTTTCGTTCCTCTCTTTCGGTTTCCTCTTGGAGTATTGCCTTTCCGTTGTAAAGATCAGCAACGGTTTCGGTAGCGGTTTTTACGTCAATCGGAATTCGGATGTTAAACGCCTTGACGAAATAGCCAGTCAAATCAGTTTTGGCGGTAATTTTTTTGTTCCAGTTTTTGTCGCTTTGATACAGCAAATAACCATAAACAGGGGTACTGTAGTAAGCAAATGAACGCACAAATGTGGGATTTTTAAAAAAATCGGCTATTTCCTTCAAAAAGAATGCGGTCATTCCTGTTTTGTTTCTGCCGCTAAGCATCACACCGGTAAATTCGGCGATGCCTTCATTTAATTCCAGTTCGTTTTCAGTAGTGCGCGAATTGGCGTAAAGCGAGTGTCGGTATGTCCTAAAGAGAAGCGCATGGGCCAGGTGCTGTTGCTGTTCTTTTGCCGAGGCCGACTGGATGGCTTTCTTCAGTGCCTCGAGTTCCAGGCGCAGGTAAACCCTACCGTCTTTTTGGTCGAGGTGATTATTTTCGGCATTGCCAAGGGCAAATCCCAATTCAGGCTGAAGGCGATGAAATGATTCGTGGGCCAATAAATTGAGCCTGTTTTGTTGGTTTTGAGGAAGTGGCAACATGACCATGGCCCATCTTTTGCCTCCCCAATTGATTGCGGTATTGGCAATATTAATTTTGGCGGGCAAAGTGCCTGAATAGATATTCCCGTCAGGAAGCAACACGCCAGCCGTATCGGCTTCGTTGGCAAAAATCTTCCTGGTTTTCGGATTAACAAAGATCATCGGGCCGTAAAGTTCCTTGTTCCAAAGGCCAATATGCTGCTTTGAAGCCAGTTGCAGTTCATCAAGAAAAACAGCAAGGCTATCGGTAAGCGTAGCTTGTTTTTGCGCCTTTACGCTGTAGGTAAACACAAAAAATAGAGTCGTTAAAAAGGCGAGCTTCATTGCTGCTGTTGGGATAGGGAACTTCATATATTGGCCAAGATAATGAATTACTACAGCAGCTACAAAACAGTGCTTCAAAAACGAAACCTTCTTAAAAGGTTTTTGAGGTTTCGAAGGAGAATACACGAATGATGCGCCCCCATTCTCTCAATTACATTAGCGGCAGGTATGCAGCTGTATTGGTTTTCTTACGTGCAGCAGTAATCCACTGCTGCACGTCAATGCCGGTTACAATCTCAAACTTATACCCGTCATCTGTATAGTTCTGCTCGATTTATTTGCTAGATTTGAGACCCTATTAAATTTAGAAGTATTCGTGAAAAAATTACAAATTTTAAATGCGGGCCTTTTGCTGTTCGTAACGCGTGGCCTACACGCGGTTACCATTGCACAGGTTGCCGCTGAAGCAAAAGTCGGCATAGGTACAGTATACAAGCATTTCAAAAGTAAGGAAGACATCGTACAGCAGCTATGGATCCATCAAAAGGCCCAGGAATCAGCTTATGTCTTTAAAGATTACCAAGGACACGGTGATGTCCGTCATCGCTTCGATTTTCTTTGGAAGAGAGTTATCCAATATTTCATCGAACATCCACTCGAATTCCAGTTCTCCTACCAGTTCGCGGCATCTCCTATACTGACTAAGGAGATCCATGAAGTGGCGATGAACGATTTTCTCAGGTTTGATGATCTGTATGAGTCGGGAATCAGAAAAAAGCTGTTCAAGCCACTCAGCGCACGGCATCTGCGGCTCTTCACATTCAGTACCATTAACGGGTGGCTCCTATGGGCACAAGATGAAAAAATGGATATCGACAACAATATGGTCACACTTTTCTTGCAAATGGCCTGGGATTCCATAAGCAAATAATTTTTTTAAATTTAATTGACGGAATATTCAGTCAATTATATAGATTTGTTTAGACTTAAAAACAGATCTATGATTCATAACGATTTAAAAGGAAAAATTGTCCTGATCGCTGGTGGTGGAAAAAACCTGGGCGGATTATTAAGCAGAGATTTTGCAGCAAAAGGCGCAAAACTCGCCATTCACTACAACAGCGAAAGCTCGCAGGCTGAAAGCGAAAAAACACTCGCAGACGTCAAGGCCTTGGGAGCTGAAGCCTTCCTTTTCCAGGGAGACCTCACCAGAGTTGAGCACATCACTAAACTGTTTGACGAAACAATTAAGGCCTTTGGCGGTATCGACATTGCGATAAATACTGTGGGAATGGTGCTGAAAAAACCCTTTGTTGATACGACGGAAGCCGAGTACGACACCATGTTCAATATCAATTCGAAGGTGGCTTACTTCTTTATCCAGGAAGCCGGTAAAAAACTGAACGACAAAGGTAAAATATGTACTATTGTAACGTCCCTGCTGGCGGCATATACCGGCTTGTATTCAACGTATGCAGGAGCCAAGGCACCTGTTGAACATTTTACCAGAATGGCGTCTAAAGAGTTTGGAAGCAGGGGGATTTCGGTAACCGCGGTAGCTCCCGGCCCTATGGACACTCCTTTTTTCTATGGACAGGAAAATGAGGATGCCGTAGCGTACCACAAATCTGCTTCGGCATTAGGCGGACTTACCGACATCAGGGACATAGCCCCATTAGTTGAATTTTTAGTAACCGACGGATGGTGGATCACCGGACAGACCATTTTTGCTAATGGTGGCTATACAACCAGGTAGGTGTTTTAAAAACCAAATGCAATGTTCAATGATTGTAACTCTCCAATCATTGAACATTTTCAAATTTCAGGGATATGACTCGGCGCAGTTACATGACTTGCTTCCGTATTGCTGCTGCTGATTATCGCTCTGCGATACCCGTTCAAAAAGTAGCCACTGCTAAAATGAAAAGAATATTATCAATCTTATACCTCTGCATATCGCTTACGGCCTGTGCGCAACATTCATCACAATCATCAAAAAACAATTCAAAACAAAAACATACCATGGACTTATCTAAAATAACAAACGGTACGGTAAGAAGCGCTATCGAGGCCTTGCAATCCGGCGATAAAAGCTGGTACGCTTTTTTCACCGATCAGCCTGCTATGACCGATGACGGCAACAAAGTTGATTTCAAAAGCTTCTTTTCAAAAGCGCTTGGGAATGAAAAATTCCAGACCATCGATAAAGTGGAAAATGACGGGAAAGAGGTCTATGGGAACTTCAAAGCCGGAAGCTGGGGTACCTTTAAAGTATTTTTCCGATTTCACCAGGATGCAAATGGAAAGTTTGATCGGTTGGATATTGGACAAGCCGATTATTAGTCTGCGGGCTTATGAAAAGAAATCTACTCCTTGTATTATTTATCCTGTTTCATATTACTGTACAGGCACAGTCCCAGGTTTACATCGATGTATTGGGCGGACATAAAGGTCTTACCTCCGAATTCTTCTTCCTTGAACCTATAGACAAGACGGGGCGTTGGAATGTGCTCTCCCGTAGCGAACTGCACCTGCTGGATTATAAGACTGAGCACCCGGAATTCGTAAACTATAACACATTCTCCTACAATTTTAAAAACCACTTCGGCATCACGGCCGGCACCTATGCATCTTCTGTTTACCCGTTCAGCGCCAGGGTGGGGCTGGGCTACCTTAAAGAAAGCGAGCTACTGCTGGTGTATGCCAATCTTTCGACCGCGGTCACCAAAGATCCGGATGCACAGCTGCTGGTTATCTTCGGCTACCTGCCGGAGCTTAATGAAAAATGGAGATTAGTAACGCGGGCAGAATTACGTACGGCGGTCAGCTATGATCATGGCCACGCTTTCAGCACGCAGCAGGTAAAGGTAGGCATGCAGTATAAAGAAAAAATAGGCTTTGGTGCAGGCCTTGAGCTGGGCCAGCATGGCAAGGGCGAACACCTGGAACAGGAATTTAACATCGGCCCTTTTGTAAGGGTTAATTTCTAAACATCCAAAACATGAGTTTATCATACAACAAGTTGGCCGGGCAGAGCGCCGGGCGCATAGACGCTATCAGCGACGCTGTCTTCGGGGTGGCAATGACATTGCTGGTACTGGAAATCAAGGTCCCGGAATTTGAAGGAAACATTACAGAAAGTGCGTTGGCTCATGCATTCTTCGCATTGATGCCAAAGTTTCTGGTCTACTTCCTTAGCTTTATGACGGCGGGCATTTTCTGGACCGGGCAGTCGGCCCAGTTCAGGCACATCAAGAGCAGCGACAGGAATCTTAACTGGATCAATTTGCTGTTCCTGCTGTTTGTCTCGGTGCTTCCTTTTTCCACCGCCTTCCTGGGCGACCATATCAACTTTAGGTTTTCCATCCTGCTTTATTGGTTTAATATTTTCCTGATGGGGCTGATGCTGTACATCAACTGGGAATATGCAAACAGGCATGGTTTTATTTCCGAAGAAATGAAAGATCAAGTCTATATCCCTATCAAACGCAGAATTGTTACGGCGCAGGCGCTTTACCTGGCTGGCGCACTGCTGTGTTTTATAAACCCTTACATAGGTATTACGTTCATAATCGCCATACAGCTGAATTATGCTTTTGCCTTTTGGGGTGGAAAAAGTGCCAAGAAATAGAACATACCCTGTCTCTTATACACATCTAAAAGAGGGGGGGGGGGGGGGGGGGGGGGGGGGGGGGGGGGGGGGGGGGGGGGGGGG